>SOEU01000002.1:300000-427183 GCA_021646415.1 Candidatus Brocadia sp. | reverse complement strand
TAAGTTGGCACGCTTGGCTCGAACGACTGTCTCGCGCAATGAATAACCACATCCTAAATGAATTAGTAATGTTCGAAGAAGTTTTTCTTCAGATTTATCCTTGCGCAAGCCTTTTAAAGCATTTGTAGCGACAGCTAAACTTTTCCAATCGTTTGGGAAAAAGGTTTTGAGAAGATCCCAATCTTCATTCATCATGGCTTTGTTCTCCTATAAGTAGCGGGATGATTGATATAAATATACCATGATGAATAAAATTTGTCAATAAAACAAGTTAGCGCTTGTGGGGTGAAGCCCCCTGCAAATGGAGAATATCGTGGCTAGCCCTGAAAGGGCGAAAGGAATTCGGGTGACCAGCATATTCATATTTTTAGCGATGCATTTTTGTGTCGAGCACAAAAATAGAGTTCCCTTGCCCGCTAAATACCATTCGTGAAAGGCTTTTTTCATAGAGTCCTTTCGCCCCTTCGGGGCTTGTTGCTTTTGTTATTCAAAAACAGGGGGTTTCACCCCCTGCTATATTCTAACGGCCTTTCAGGCCTCAATTTCTGTATTGATTGTCTGATTTTGTTTGCTATGAGCGGTAGTGTCTGAAAATACGTGTTTTAAGTTTTCAAAAACCACCGCCTCCTTATCCATTTATCAATCTCAACGGCAATTATGATGGTCACTGTGATCGCTCCTACGTTTACCCATTCCATTTCAGTAAGTGGCTCTGTCCTGAAAACCCACTGAAGGGCGGGTACGTAAAGCACTGCAAGCTGGGCAAAAAATGCGGCTATCATGCTGTAGAACAAAAAAAGATTGCTCAGAGGATTGACCCTGAAGACAGACTGCATTTCAGAACGTGAATTCCATGCCTGAAAGAACTGGAAGAAGACCATCGTTGTCATGGCAACAGATCGTGCCTTTTCAAGGGAGACACCTTCATGTAAGGCTGCGATAAAGTTATAGACAACGCCTCCACTGATTATAAGGGCTACAAGAAAGGTTCTTTCTATCAGAAGCCGGGACATTATACCTTCACCCGGCTCTCTCGGAGGCCTGTTTATTATCCCTTTTTCTCCCGGTTCAAAGGCAAGGGCGACATCCTGCAAACCATTCGTGACGATATTTATCCAGATAAGCTGTGTGGGCACGTATGGCATTGGTATACCAAGGATAAGCGCGGCAATAATGGAAATTATGGTAGCTATGCCGGTTGGTATAAGGAAGAAGACGACCTTGCGGATATTGTCAAAGAGTATCCGTCCCTCTTTGACGGCATTAAATATACTTGCAAAATTATCGTCTACAAGGACCATGTCAGACGCCTCCTTTGCAACATCGGTTCCTGTTCTTCCCATAGCGATACCGATATGCGCTTCCTTGAGGGCGGGGGCATCATTAACACCATCACCTGTTACAGCGACAATCTCACCGTGCTTCTTCAATTGTTGTACTATCCTCAGCTTGTGTTGTGGAGAGACCCGTGCGTACACAGAGACATCCTTTACCTTATGAAAGAGTTCCTCGTCACTCATCGTTTCAAGTTCCTTACCGGCAATCACCTCAGGATCATCTCCGCTCAATCCGAGTTTTTTTGCAATTGATACTGCTGTAACGGCATGGTCGCCCGTTATCATGACAGTCCTGATGCCAGCCCGCTTACAACCATTCACTGCCTCTATCGATTCCGGTCTTGGCGGATCTATCATTCCCTGTAAACTTGCAAAGATCAGTCCTGACCCCACGTCATGGTGGGTAAATTCCTCCATGTCGTGAGGGGCTTCCTTGTAAGCAAAGGCAAGTACCCGCATACCCTCTTTTGCAAAATTGCTGGCAATATGTAAAATCTCTTTTTTCTGAGAACCGTCATCAGCCGCAGTTTCGGCACACATATCCAGTACCTTCTCAGGCGCACCTTTCACAAATATAAGCTTTTTTTCGCCGTGCCTGTGAAGGGTTGCCATATAGCCATGTTCAGACTCAAAGGGTATGATTGCAATCTGTGGATAGTGCTTCTTTTCCTCCTCTGGTTTGAGACCTATCTTCATTGCAGAAACAATAAGTGCCCCTTCCGTTGGATCTCCATCAACCTTATACCGACCATCTTCCTCGTAAATATTTGATTCATTGCAGAGAAGTCCTATCCGCAGGACTTGAAGATGTTTTTTCTTCTCCTCTGCTTTAACAGACATTTGATCATGGAGTATCTCACCCTTTGGTTCATATCCGTTCCCGGAAACATCACATATATGCTCTCCATCATAGATTAGCCTGACGGTCATCTCGTTTTTCGTGAGGGTCCCGGTCTTATCGGAACATATAACAGTGGTGCTCCCGAGGGTTTCTGCGGCCGGAAGTTTTCTGATGATGGCGTTCTGTCTTGCCATCCTGGCCACACCTATAGCCATGGCTATGGTCACGACAATGGGAAGTCCTTCAGGTATGGCAGCTACCGCAGCCGCCACTGCGGTCATGAACATGTCGTGTATGTTTTCGCCAATAATTATTCCCATACTAAAAAGCACAACAGAGGCTGCCATAACAATGAATCCAATGTATTTTGCGAAGTTTTCTATCTTTTTCTGAAGTGGCGCCTTTGTAACTCCTATCTCTTTAACCTCCCGGGCAATGCTGCCAAGCACGGTCTTTGACCCTGTCTCTACCACGATGCCCTTTGCCCTTCCACTTACCACGACTGTTCCCATGAAGGCCATATTCTTTTGGTCACCGGGTGTCAAATTATCTTCGCTTATCATTGCAATGGATTTTTCAGCGGGGACTGATTCGCCAGTAAGCATAGCTTCTTCAATCTTTAATTCATACGTCCTGATCAGCCGCAGGTCAGCCGGCACCTTGGTACCAGATGCAAGCAGGACAACATCTCCGGGTACAAGTTCTTCGCTGTTTATCTCCTTCTCTTTACCGTTTCGGATAACCCTTGCCCTTGGTATGAGCATCTTCTTGAGCGCCCTTACGCCCTGTTCCGCCTTATATTCCTGGATATAGCCAATAATTGTGTTAATGACCACAACGGCCATAATTACACCGGTATCAATGTATTCTTTGAGAATGGCTATTACAACGGCGGCTATAAGAAGGATATAAATGAGCGGGCTTGTGAATTGGTGGAGAAGGATTTTCAGCCTGCTAATCTTCTCTTCTTCAATAAGTTTGTTTAAACCGTATTCCTGAAGCCGTTTGCTGACTTCGTCGTCAGTCAATCCCTCTTCAGATGTCCCATGTTTTTGTATTATTTCTTTTGTGTGAATCTGATACCAATTCATATTTTATCCTCTGTGACAAATTCAATAAAACAAATGTGAACTGCTCTCTATCTTAAAAAATATTTTGACATTTTTAGCAAAAATATGAATAAAACGAACCCTGTCAGGGTTTAAAACCCTGACAGGGTTGACTCACAAATTTCGTGCTTCGGTTTTTTGTCTTTTTCCGACTCGTTCTGGTTAAGATAATAATAAAAACATTTCTTTATTATTCTATCCATGTTAAAATAAAACAGTTGCGAATTATTAGTTTTCAATAAAAACAGATAGTAAAGGAAATTTTTATGGGTTTTTTAAATGAAACAGAAATTATCGAAGCCTTGACATCAGAAATTGGAGAGAATATTTATATAGATATTGCTAAATGGCATCTCTATTTATCTGATGCTAAACTTGATAAAGTAATAGCGGAAAAATTATTTCCTTTGTTGGGTAGCGGTTCCATAAATAGTGTACAAATTAATGAAATTCTTCATGAAATAAAAGTGAAAGTAGGCGGTGGTAAGAAAGAATTACCTTTAAGTGATTTAATACCCGATTCTGTTCAAAGTAAACTGATAAAAATTGCAGAAGATATTTTACGAGAAATGTTTTAAATTAAATAATTCTTTCCAGCAAAGCCACAGGAAAATGGGCAAATATCTCTGGTAGATACAAGATAGTTGCATCTGTGTAACTTACGGTTGTAACAACTTCTCCGGTAAAAATGTTCCGGTATTTTTTGTCCGTTTCCTCATGTGGTACAATAATAACCGAGTCTTTCCATACTTCTTTGCCAAAGGGCAGGCTTTCGGGTTGTTGTATAAGCCTTGTTATTAGTCTGGGGGTAACAACCAGCGCTGCGAGATTTCCAAATCTCCTCACAAACGAGCAAACATTCACAGCCTTTTCTCCCATTGCTTCAAGGGGAGAATATTCCCCGCGCTCAAATATCTCTCTATTTGCTTTTCGGTAATTGAGGGCTTTATACATCAGATAGAGCTTTATCTTCCCATTATCTTTGTTGATAGTCAATTCCTTCGCAAGATCTGATAACGGCATCTCTTGCTCATTCCGTTTCAGTTCCTCCAGCATCTTGATTCTAATACTATAATCAACGGGTCTGCGGTTGTCCGGATCAACAAGACTGAAATCCCACAACTCAGTTCCTTGATAAAAATCAGGAATACCCGGGGAGGTTATCTTGAGCAATGTTTGTGAAAGGGAGTTGTATATGCCGTAATGGGATATTTGCTTTTGAAATGCTTGAAAATCTTTCAGGAATTTATTTCTTCGTGTAGTATTCAAGATAGCCTCGATAAAGCTCATCAGGATATTCTCGTAATTCGCATTGGGATTTATCCAGCTCGTATTGACCTTTGCCTCCCTTAAGGCCTTTACCATGTAATCTTTAATCCGCTTCTTAAATATTTCGTATTCAGGTCCGGTCGTTGGTTCAATAGGCCATGCACCGATAAGGGTTTGGTAAAGAAGGTATTCTTCATTCAGGTCTGGTACAGTCTGTCCTTCAACAACAACGACATTTTTCTTATTTAATCTTCTCCACCGTGTTAAATGTTCTTTCCATTCATCAGGAATTTCCGAAAGGACGTTAATCCTTGCCCGTACATCCTCGCTGCGTTTTGAGTCATGGGTGGAGGTGGCAATAAGGGTGTGCGGCCAGAATTTGCTTCTTTCTATATTCTGTCCATGGAAAGTTTCCATAGGTGTACCGAATCTTTCCGGACTTCCACCTACTTCATTAAGGGAAACGAGGCGATTATAAATATAAAAGGAGGTATCCTCAAGCCCTTTCGCCGTGACAGGACCTGTAATCTGCTGAAATTTCATAACGAAATCAAGCCATTCCCTTTGGTCGGCGTCTTTAAAATTTTCGGGATACTTCAGCAAAAGGACGTCTTTGAGAAAATCAAAAACAGATTCGCTCATGGCAGGATTTTTTCTTTTTGCCTTTGACACAGCAATCTCAATATATCGTTTGTCCCTTTCAGCGACCTCTGATGGTTTTGTATAGGTTCTATATACCGGGAAAAAGGCAATGGTTTCCTTTATAGCATTTGTAAGGCTGTTCAAGGTAAAATCCCTTGTATGTCTGTTTTTTTCCGATAGCCGGTTCAGATAGTGTCCCAGTGTATTGACTTCACTCGACATAATCACTTCCATAATTAATTTTTTCTTTTCATAAACAATATTCTGGAAATCAGGCTTTGATCTGATGAACCTGGTGTATATATCATCAAATATTTTTACATTCATTGTTTCGACAAAGATGCCATTGAGGGAGTTCAAAAAGTCATATCCTGTCGTGCCAAAGATGGGCCAGTCTTCTGGTATCTTTTCACCTTTGATAAGGATTTTTTCGCCGATAATATAAAAAGCCTTTAACTGGGGATTCGTTGACAACAGTTCATTGTATTGTCTCAATATTTCAGCTTCTCTGTCGGAAGTTTCCGTTCCATATCCTGGAAGATCAAGTCTTTTATAAAGAAAACAGTTTTTCTGCAACCGCCGGAAGTATTCCGAAGGGTTGTAGAGCCCATCGGGATGATCAACCCTCAATCCTGTGACCTTGCCTTCTCTGATAAGTTTAAAAATCAATTTATGGGTTTCCCTGAAAACAAGTGGGTTTTCCATACGGATTGCTGCAAGGTCATTGATATCAAAGAATCTCCGGTAATTTATTTCTTCGGTAGCCACGCTCCATTGCGAAAGCCTGTAGTTCTGCTGATTAAGGAGATTATCAAGAAAATTAAAGCTTTCGGGCTTACCTTTTTCGCCATTAAATATTTTTACATTTTCATCTATGAATGTTTTAAAACCGGGATTTTCATTGTAGAGATTCCACAATCTTTTCCTTATGATTTCTTTTTCACGATATCGTTCCGCAATCCTTTCCGGATCCTTTTCGGTATATGAGGGTAAATGGTTTAATGCAGTAATAATACTCAAAAGCTCGTTAAGATGGGGGTTTTCAGGAGAGAGAAGATTTTTTAGATCATCTATGCGATATTGTAAAATATCTATATATGTCTTCGGTCTTATGGGAAATTTGTGCTTATAATAACAAAGAAAGAAATCGCCGTTTTCAAAGACAAGCTGCAATTCCTGCCTTTCAAGAACAACTCCATATTGATCGCCTAAAATAGGGATAAGTACTTTGTCTTTCAGTTCTATTTTTACCGGTTCCCAGTCTATGTCAAAGAAGTCTGCATAGATAGAGCCTGGTCCGTTTTCAAGGACATCCATCCACCAGGTATTTTCTTTACTGGTAATGCACATGTGGTTTGGAACGATGTCAAGGATTTGACCCATTCCGTACTTCCATAACTCTTGTATCATTCCATGGTATTCTTCTTCTGTTCCAATTTCCGGGTTCAGGGTATTGTGTTCAACGATGTCATAGCCATGAAGACTACCTTCTTTTGCCTTAAAATAGGGGGAAGCATAAATATCACTAATACCGATATCGGAAAGGTACTGAATAATATTTTTTGCATCTGAGAATTGAAACAGACGACTGAATTGTAGCCTGTATGTTGAATCAGGTATTCGGGGATCTGATGTTGTTTCTGTGGTCATGTATTGTTTACTTTGTCAATTGTTTAAACATTCGAAATTTTAAAGAACTGGTATTTAATTTTTTACTTCATCCTCTGCCGTATATCATGGTTGCTTCCGATAGTTCTTGTATCTGGGCAGGTGTTATCTGTTCTGGCAGGAGCCTCCATTTCCAATTATTTTCAGAAGTTGCAGGAAAATTCATTCGTGACTCTTCACCATGTCCGAGAATATCCTGCATGGGTATAACAACCATGTTTGCAACCGACATCATAGCAAGTCTGATAAGATGATGGTGGATATTATCTTCTGTGACTTCTCTTCCCAGGTATTTTTGAATTCTGTCCCTGTCTTCATGACTTAGTTCTTTTTTGTACCAGCCCTTCGTTGTATTATTATCATGCGTTCCGGAATAAACAACGCAGCTTGTAGTGTAATTGTGCGGAATAAATGGACTTGTTGGTAAATCTTTTCCAAATGCGTATTGGAGTACTTTCATTCCGGGAATTCCAAAGATACTCATAATCTCCCTTACTTCCGGTGTTATTTCTTCCCCCAGGTCTTCTGCAATAATGGGGAGACTTGGGAAGTGTCTATACAATAAATCAAAAAAATCTTTAACAGGGGCATTTACCCATTTCCCATTCACTGCCGTCTTTTCTCCTGCTGGAACTTCCCAGTATGAAACAAAACCCCTGAAGTGATCGAGCCTGACAATGTCATAGAGTTTCAGATTGAATTCTATACGTTTCAGCCACCATGAGAAACCAGTTTCTTTCAGAACATCCCAGTTATAAACAGGATTTCCCCACAATTGCCCCGTTGCACTGAAATAATCCGGAGGGACTCCCGCAACGAATAGGGGCTTTTGGGCATTATCTAACTTGAAAATTTCTGGTTTAGCCCATACTTCGGCGCTGTCATAGGTTACATAAATAGGTATATCGCCGATTATTTGTATGTTTTTTGAGTTACAGTATTTTTTCAGAGAATACCACTGTTTAAAAAAGAGGAATTGATAAAACTTTTCCATGAGTATTCTTTCTTTCAATTTTTCTTTCCAACTTCTTACAACTTCTTCTTTTCTGTACTTTAAATCCTCAGGCCAATCACTCCAGGAAACTCCATGAAAGTGTTCCTTTAAAGTGATAAACAGGGTATAATCGTCGAGCCAGTATTTGTTTTCATTACAGAACTCTTCAAATTCAAAGTCTTTTTCCAGTTTGCGATGAATGTGTTTGTATGCTATGCGAAGAATGTTCTCTTTGTACTCAGTAACAGTCTTATATTCAACCCTGTCACGTGGAAAGGTAACAGAACCTTCTATATCAGACTTTAAAAGAATGCCGTCCCGAACAAGAAGATCAAGGCTTATCATAAGATGATTTCCAGCAAAAGCCGAATAACTGCTATAAGGACTATTTCCATATACTGTTCGGGTCGGGTTTAACGGGAGGACTTGCCATAAGCATTGTCTGGTTTCTGCAAGAAAATCCACAAATTTGTAAGCTGTGTCTCCAAAATCTCCCACACCATGAGGTGATGGGAGAGAAGTAATGTGAAGTAGTATACCGCTTCTTCTTCTGTTCATTTTTGTTCCTCACTTATGAAAAATCGTAACACTTTAGTTTTTTGAAAAACTATCAAGGCAAAGCCTTGTGCTGATTTCGCCCCGGAGGGGCAAATTGCTCATAGGCAGGCGATTTATTGCCTGTGTTAAGAGAAAGATAAAAATAAGCCCTGTAGGGGCGAATGAAGATTATGGATACAAAATCGTCTCAATCGTCCCTACGGGACTGTATTTCTCTTTGATAAAAATACAGGCAATAAATTGCCTGCCTATTGCCTCACGTCCCTATAGGGACTTAAAAAGCACAACTCATCTTTCAAAAACTAAACTGTTTCGAAAAATTTAATCTTCTGGTAGCACTGCTGTTATATTAAAAAACAGGTTATGGCCAATCTGTTTGAATACTTCAACCCATCTGGCAGCGTCTTTATCGCCAGATTTTTGTTTTGATAAAAATTCTTTATACTGTGTTTTTGCTATTTTGAAATAGATATTTTGCGTAAACCAAAAATTTATTTCTATAGGTAGTGAATGTAATAATTCTATTACTTTTTGGGTCTCTAAGAGGAGAGAAATATCCGATAGATTACTGCCAAATTTATTCATCATTTCCTCGGCTTTATGCCGGACTTTATATTCGAGCTCCAAAGGCTCTGCGGTAAGATGCCATTTCTTCATGTCATTGATTATAGCGTGTATTTTTTCAGTATCTATTTCTTCCCCGAATGCTGTTTTTAAATCAACATTAAGTATAAAATCAGCAGCTGTATAAAACGCCTTTGGAATAGGGATGCCCGTCTCCTGTAAAAAACCCATCAGGATGCAGTTATTCTCATACATATCCCGATATGTATCTTCGAACTCTTGTATCGTCGAACTGATAACCTGATTTAAAATCTTACGTTGCTGGTCCTTGAAAAGGTCCCGCAAGGAATAATTGTGCATGCCAAAATGCTTGTCCATCATCCTCACAATATCTGCAAGGGCACCTTTTTTAAATACTGCGATCATTTCACCTTTCATGGATTGATATTCATCATTTCCGGGAAAATTACTAACACCGCCATTAAAATCGTGATTACCGAGGTGTAGCCCGCTAAAAATCATGTGTTCTGACTTGCCGGTAATCCCTGAAGTAACAAGAATCCGGCCTATAGCTAAACTCATTCTTCCCGCTTCTACCTTTTGATAGTCTTCTATAGCTACCACATAGCAATAAATCTTTGTCATTTCTGCATAGGTTTCAAAGAGGGAACTTACAGCAAAGTGTACACCAACCTCCTTGAGATCTATGATGGTGGGTTTCACAAATCCTTCATAAATATGTGCGCCGTCACGATGTTCAGGGAAGTTACTTTTTGCTTTCGAAAGCCTTTCCTGAAAGGCACTTTCGAGATCATTGGTAATAAGGTCTTTGGACAATTGGATAGTTCTGCCTGCATATTCCATAATTTGAACGGTTTCAAGACCAGAAATATCAGCAAAAAACCATCCACAACTTGTGTACATCAGCATGGCATGCCTTTGAATTTCCAGGAGTTTGAGAACAATTATCCTCTCCTCTTCATTCAAATTTTTTGTTGCATGCCTTGCAATAAATCTGTCAATGGTTTCCTGAGAACGATTAAGGATGACTCCAATGTATTCATCCCTTGCTTCCCATGGATTCTTAAGATATTCTTTTGCCTTATTTTCATATATTGACACCAATTGATCTCTGAGCCAGTCCATGGCATCACGAAGTGGACCCCTCCATTCCTGGCTCCATTCAGGAGGTCCTCCGGATTTACATCCGCAGTTACTTTTCCATCGTTCTATACCATGCATACAACTCCATGATGTATTTTCATGTATTTGAATTTCGTGTGCTGAAGGATGTTTTTCGAGATATTCTCCATAATTTGTCAGCTTTGCCAATTTATTGTTCTCAATATGATTAAGGACAAAGGTAAGCGCCATACCCCCATATCTATGGTGATGCCCGTAGGATTCCCCATCTGTCGCAATGTTAAGAATTTGTGGCCATTTTCTTGTGTCGGAAAAACCGCCCAACAGTCGGTTTGCAAAATCTTCTCCCCGATTTAGTAAGTTTTCAAATGCGACTGCCTGGGATATAGGCCCATCATAAAAAAAGATATTTATTGTCCTGCCTGATGGTAATTTGCATAAATAAGCCCTTGTGGGATCAATTCGCCCTCCACTTACATCTTTCCACTTTTCAGCACTAAGTTTCCTTACCCTGAATGCCTGATGCGGGGCAAGGATGGTAAATTTTATGCCATGTTCCGCAAGCATGTCCAACGTTTCCATATCGACTGCAGTCTCTGACAGCCACATACCTTCAGGGGAACGCTTAAATCTATACTCAAAGTCCTTTATACCCCAAAGTATTTGAGTGCGTTTATCGCGGGTATTGGCAAGTGGCATAATAATATGATTATAAATCTGTGCAATTGCATTACCATGTCCCGAACGCCATTCCATACTTTGTCTGTCTGCATCAAGTATTGCCCGATAAATATCAGGAGCATATACTTCCATCCATGAAAGGAGGGTAGGGCCAAAATTGAAACTTATCCTGCTATAATTGTTGACAATGTCCATGATGCGTCTTTCGGCATCCAAAACTCTGGATGCAGAATTCGGGGCGTAGCATTCGGCGTTGACCTTCTCATTCCAGTCATGGTAAGGAAAAGCAGAGTCCTGTATTTCTATTGCTTCGAGCCACGGATTTTCCCTTGGTGGCTGATAGAAGTGTCCATGTATGCAAATATATCTGTCCATAGTATTACGCCGTAAGGCTTTTTCTCCTTTCTCGTATTTAGATTTTTACTCTTTACGTTTAACTGAGGTTTCGCTATCTTGATGCTAAGGAATTTCAAACACCCCCATAATCCCCCGCAAACGGAGGGGAAGTTGCCGAAGGCTTAATTAAATAGAAAGGAATTTCAATCTTGTAGGGTGCGTCCCACGCACCAAAACAATCCAACGTATGGATGGTGCGTGGGACGCACCCTACACAAACTGTTCTCGTGGGACCGGCATCCTTGCCTCTCATCATTGCAAAGAGAGATCTTACGATGTTAAAATTCCTCGCGGAGTTTACACTGAACAATGTGAATGTGTTCGGAATAACAAGAAGGTCGTTGGGTTTTTGTCTTTTAAAACCCAACCTAATTAATGTTACCGGACCTCCAGCAAATGTTTTATCCCCTTTAATGGGATAATTACCCATTCAGGCCGATTGTTTAATTCGTATCCGAGTTCATAAACCGCCTTTTCCAGGAGATAAGCTCTTAGCATGATGTTGAGCTCCTCTTTGTCCCTGGGGATAAAAGGGGCATTTTCTGCCGTATTGAGGTATGACCGTAAAAAGGTGCCCCCAACATATCTGTACCAGAGATTGAGCCATGGTTCAAGTACCGGAATATCCTCCGGTCTAACGGACGCATGCTTGAGAAGCGCTGTGTGGGCTGCGTAGTGAAAGGAGCGTATCATACCTGCCACATCTCTTAATGGCGATCTCTTCAGTCTTCTTTCGGTCAAAGTCCTTGCGGGTTCTCCTTCAAAGTCAATAATAACAAAATCATTTCCCGTGTGAAGAACCTGCCCAAGGTGATAATCTCCATGGATTCGTATCTTCATTGCAGATAGTTTTCTTTTGAAAAGAACACTAAAGCGACCCATGATCTCTTTTTCAAAATTCAATATCTCGTTCGTTAACTCTTTTAGATTGTCCGGTAAATTATTCAGATTTTTTCTTGCAAGTGAAAAAACCTTTTTTGTAAGAAGTTGCATAGCTTGATAAAGGGATCTTTGGTAAAGCACTGAGAAAGGTTCAGGTCTGAAATCAGGATCTTCTGTTTCGGAAGAAAGTGACAAGTGAAGTTCTGCCGTTCTTTTCCCCAGAAGGGTTATCATTTCAATATAGACACCCCCGATTAATTCCTGAAAAAGTAAAGGTATTTCCTGAAAAGCAATCTCTAAAAGAGAGGATGGTGCCGTTGGAATTTCCTGAATTTCGGCCCTTTTGGCGAGGACTCTGCCGAAATATCTCCCCACCCAATCAAGGGTATATGCCCAGGCATCTCCCTGATTAGGAATAAAGGCTTGAAGCATACCAATGACCACTGGTTCAGAGCCTTGTCTCCTGTATTCTATTGCTCCGGCAAAGGAAGGGATATGAGAAAAAGAAGTATTCTCGGTGAGGAACCTTCCGATTTCTAAATCGGGATTTATTCCTTCGTCCAGGCGTCTATACAGTTTTAAAAAAAGTTCTTTGCCATAAAGAAAGGACGAATTGCTCTGTTCGGCTTTGAGAACCTGTGATTTTTCTGACAGAATTTCTTTTAGTTTATACTTTTTAAAAGCCTTTCCCGTATAGGTGACAAGATATCCGTTGAAACCACGAACAGTATGTTTTCGCGTAAACATTTTCAGGAGATGTTTGCGAAATTCTTCATTATAGATACTATCATAGAGAATGCCTTCGGCGCTTTGGGTCTTTAGATGTGCAACTACCGCCGGAAAATTTTCAATTACAATACTTTCTGCTTTATCTCCGGATGAAAAGGAAAGGGGAAGAAGGTATGTATCGGATAGTTCCGTAATATATCTGACCTCGATCAAGAGCAGTTGCGTAACACAAGAATTTTCACTGAGTGAAATATTTTCAATGATTTTAACCCCTTGCATCTCCTGGGCCTTACCACCAAACCATCTGCACATTTTTATATAAGAAGGCAGTATTTCCCTTTCTAACTTTTCTATTGTTTTCCCCTCAAATACTGATTCCCAACTTCCACTCACGCTCAATTCTGGGATAGTTCGTATCTTTTCAAACCTTACGCCACCATCTGCTTTTTGTATGGCAAACCAATAATAATCATGACGTCCGATCGTAAGTATATAAGGCGTTTCTGTTATTATTGGAAATTTATTTCTGCTGAATACTTCCTCTGGCCAATATCCGGAAAACCGTGAAAGGTCAAGTTTTACTACCTGGGAAAATCGTGAAAGGTTGACTACCGTAAGAATGACCTCATTTTGATACCGACGTATAAACGCAAGCACCTTTGGGTTGTCTGAAAACAAGAACTCAATGCTTCCCCTTCCAAACGCCTTAAAACGTTTCCTCATTGCAATAACCCTTCGCATCCACCAGAGAAGAGACGCCTGATTCCGTTCCTGATTCTCAACATTAACAGCTTCGTAGTGATACTCCGGGTCCATGATAATAGGAAGAAAGAGTTTCTGCGGGTTTGCCCTGGAAAAGCCGGCATTCCTGTCCACATTCCACTGCATGGGAGTTCTTACGCCATCTCTGTCCCCAAGGTGGTAATTATCTCCCATGCCAATCTCATCGCCGTAGTAAATAATGGGGGTGCCGGGAAGGGAAAAGAGGAGTGCATTCATAAGCTCTATCTTCCTCCTGTTGTTTCCAAGAAGCGGGGCAAGACGCCGTCGGATACCAAGATTTATCCTTGCAACAGGGTCTCTTGCATAGACCCTGTACATATAATCTCTTTCTTCATCACTTACCATCTCGAGGGTAAGCTCGTCATGATTTCTCAGAAAGAGCGCCCATTGGCATACATCCGGTATCGATGGGGTCTGTTCAAAGATGTCTATTATGGGAAATCTGTCTTCCATCCAGATTGCCATGAATAGTCTTGGCATCAATGGAAAGTGGAAAGTCATGTGACATTCATCGCCATTCCCAAAATAGGCTATTGCATCCTCCGGCCACTGGTTTGCCTCGGCAAGAAGCATCTTGTTTTTAAATCCGCTGTCTACATGTACCCTGAGCTTCTTCAGGAATTCATGGGTCTCAGGCAGATTTTCACAGTTTGTTCCTTCTCTTTCAAAGAGATAAGGAACGGCGTCCAAACGGAACCCATCTACACCCATATCCAGCCAATAGTCAATAACTCTCAGAATTTTCTTTTGCACAAGAAGGTTGTCGAAGTTTAGATCAGGCTGATGCGCATAAAATCGGTGCCAGTAGTGGGACTTTGCTACAGGATCCCATGTCCAGTTTGACGATTCAAAATCTTTGAATATTATCCTGGCATCCTGATACTTTTCCGAAGTACTGCTCCAGACGTAGAAATTCCTCAATGCAGAGCCTGGTTTCGCCTTCCTGGCCCCCTGAAACCAGACATGCCGTTCAGAAGTATGGTTTAAAACCAGTTCTGTAATAACCCGTATCCCTCTTTTGTGGGCCTCTTTGACAAATTCCTTGAAATCCCTTAATAAACCGTAATCAGGATGCACGCCAAAATAATTTGCTATATCATATCCATCGTCCTTAAGGGGAGAGGGGTAAAAGGGGAGAAGCCATATGGCAGTTATCCCAAGATGCTCCAGATAGTCTAATTTACTGGTCAGTCCTTTAAAATCTCCAATTCCATCGTCATTGAAGTCATAGAAAGCCTTTACGTGAAGCTCGTAGATGATGGCATCCTTATACCAGAAGGGATCGCCTTCGGTATAAACCACTTTTTGTGGCATTATCGATTCTCCTTACAGGAAATAATCAAAATCAGTTTCTCTTTTCAATTTCTTCCTTACTTTGAAAATATGGGCTGGCATATCATGTGGTTTGAGTTCCACATAATTATTTTCACCGTGCCAGATATATTTGCCATCGCTTAACAGATCGTGAACGAGGTACGGCTGGTCTGCATCTATTCCAAACTTGCTAATAGGGACTTTTACCCATCCAGACTGGTTGTGATAGGGATCAAGATTTACCACAACCAGGATTATGTTAGAATAATCTTCCGTTGCCTTTCCGTAAGCGATAAGATATTCATTGTTTACTTCATAGAATTGGACATTCCCTGTGATCTGAAGAGCAGGGTTTTCCTTTCGTACCCGATTAACCCTGGCAATATAATCTTTGAGATTTCCTGGACTATCCCATTCCCAGTGTTTTATCTCATATTTTTCTGAATTGAGGTACTCTTCCTTTCCGGGAATTGACTCGTTAATGCAGAGTTCAAAGGCGGGACCAAAAATGCCGTAGTTGGATGATAATGTTGCGGCAAGAATAAGTCTGATCATAAATGCAGGCCTGCCTCCGTACTGGAGATGTTCAGGAAGGATGTCGGGTGTGTTGGGCCAGAAGTTGGGCCTGAAATACTCCCTTACGTTGGTCTGGACAAGTTCGTTAATATACTCGATAAATTCTCGCTTTGTATTCCTCCAGGTGAAATAGGTATAGGATTGCGTAAATCCGAGTTTTGCAAGATAGTACATAACCTTCGGTCTTGTGAAGGCCTCTGAAAGAAAGAGAACATCAGGGTATTTTCTCTTTACTTCCTTTATCAGCCATTCCCAGAAAGGAAACGGCTTCGTGTGTGGGTTATCAACCCTGAATATGCGGATGCCTCTTTCCACCCAGAAGACCACGACACTCTTTAATTCATCCCATAGTTGTTGCCACTGTTCTGTTTCAAAATTTAAAGGAAGTACATCTTCGTATTTCTTCGGTGGATTTTCAGCATACTGGACAGAACCGTCAGGACGCCAACGAAACCATCCCGGATGCTCTTTTACATAGGGATGGTCAGGGGAGCACTGGAATGCCAGGTCCAAAGCAAGTTCTATTCCATAACCTTTGGCCCTTTCCTTGAATCGCTCAAGGTCGTTTAATGTACCCAGTTGAGGATGAATGGATTTGTGTCCGCCTTCTTGCGACCCTATTGCCCAAGGGCTTCCAACATCATCAGGATTAACCACAATTGAATTATTCTTGCCTTTACGGTTTGTCTTTCCTATAGGATGAATGGGCGGAAGATAAAACACATCAAAACCCATTTTTGATATTTCCGGAAGGATGCTTTCACAATCCTTGAATGTCCCATGTTTATTAGCCTCTGGAGAGCAGGACCTTGGGAATCGCTCATACCATGCACTAAAAAGGGCTTTTTTTCTGTCTGTTACTATGGTAAGCTCCCTTCCATAATTCGCAGCTGACTGCTTATCCGGATATTTCTTTATGAGGTTACTGAGTTCATTCTTTAGAGCAATTGTCATCAAATCTTGTCTGCTTTCCTCTTTTTTTAAAAAATCTATATACTCTATCAGTGTTTTTTTATTATCTGCCGATACCCTTTGTAATATGCCTTGAATGAGTTGAATTCCGATAAGTATTTCGACCTTTATATCCTGGTTGGCATCGTATTTCTTTTTGAGGTCATCCTGCCAGGTTTTGAAATGATCTATGCCTGCTTCAACTGTATACTTATAAATTCCCATTTCTTCAACAATAAATTCTCCCTGCCACCGGTCATTTTCCAAAAAAAACATAGGAATTTCGAGCCACGTATCATCGTTCTGATATTTGTACAAGACATTTGCCCAAACGGTATCATGTCCATCAGCAAAAATATCAGCGGTAACTACTACCTTTTCTCCAACGATTCTTTTAATGGGAAAACGGCCACCATCGATCTCTGGCTGTAAATTTTCTATAACAACCCTTTTTCTTCCGTCAATTGTCATTTTCCACTTCCAGCTTGTCCGATGTAAGATTTAAATCATACTTCTTTCATATTCCTGATGATTGAATTCTTTGTAGTTTTGTGGTTAAATTTGTTTTGATTGTGGCTACACCGCGATAAGTTTCTTTCTGTTATACAGAACAAAACTCTGTCCCTTTATGTTTATTTCTTCCCCGGAATTGAGTTCCTTTGGGAGAAGCGATCCGGGGCCATTCCATATTTTTTCTGAGGAATCCAGTATTTTATTCCATCTGCCTTCAATAATAGGGACGATCTTTTCCTCAGAACAGTTAAAATTGATAATAAAAAATACTTCATGAGAATCATTCCATCTTCTCATAAGTATGATCTTTTTTCTTCCAAGACTATCTACAATGTAGCTCTTTTTGTCAAGATATGAAAGGACAGGGTTTGTTTTCCTTAACAATATTAAATTCTTATAAAAGTTCAATAAAACTTTGTGATTGCCTCCCGTTCTTTTCTTCCAGTTTATCTTTGATTTCATGAATGTTTCTGCATTTTGTGGGTCTGGCGGTTCACCTTGCCATTTGAACTCACCGAACTCTTTCTTCCTTCCCATTCGCACTGTCTCTATAAGGGCAGGATCGGAATGGCTTACAAAGTAGAGAAATGGGGCATCCTCACCGTACTCTTCTCCCATAAAAAGAAGGGGTATATAGGGGGAGAGAAGGACTATGCCTGCGGCAACTTTAAGAGCCTCAAACGATACAAGGGTGCTGAGCCTTTCCCCCAGCATCCTGTTCCCTATCTGATCGTGGTTTTGTGAAAAAACTACCATTTGATTTGCAGGTATATCCTTTGAAGAATTACCATGATTTTTCTTTCTAAACAGTGAATACTCTCCCGAATAGACAAAGCCTTCTCTTATAGATTTTACCATATGCGCAATCTTTCCGAAATCAATATAATATCCGCGATTTTCTCTGGTAAGAAGGGTATGAAGTGAATGATGAAAGTCATCACACCATACTCCGTCAATACCATACCCCAAGGATTCTCTTGGTATTACAACGCGGGAATCATTTAAATCACTTTCAGCGATGAGGTAATATTTTTTCCCTTGTTTTTGAGAAAATTCTTCAACCCGTTCTGAAAGCTCATAGAGAAAGTGTTTCGCCCCCATGTCAAATATGGCATGAATAGCGTCAATGCGGAGGGCATCCACGTGATAATGCCTGAACCAGTGAATGGCATTTTCAATAAAAAAGTTTCTTACCTCATGAGAATATTGATCATCAAAGTTTATAGCTTCTCCCCATGGCGTTTTGTATTTATCCGTAAAGTACGGTCCGAAGTCCCTGAGATAATTGCCTTCCGGTCCAAGGTGATTGTAAACTACATCAAGTATAACCGCGATGCCCTTTTTATGACATTCATTTATTAAACGTTTAAAGCCTTCTGGGCCGCCGTAGGAATTTTGTACTGCATATGGATACGTTCCATCGTAACCCCAGTTCCTTTCGCCTGGAAACTGGGCAACGGGCATTATTTCTAAGGCATTTATCCCTAGTTCGTTTAATTCATCCAGACGGCAAATTACGGCATCAAAGGTTCCATCGGGTGTGAATGTTCCCACATGCAGCTCATAGATGATCATTTCAGAAAGATCAAATCCTTTCCAATTCCCGTCTTCCCAGGGGAAGGAATGATCTATTACCTGAGAGGGGCCATGGACACCATGAGGCTGATAATGGGATGCGGGATCAGGTCTGTCCGTTTTGTCATCGAGCCAATAAAAGTATGAAATATTTTGGGATGGTTCTTCAATAGTTGTTTTCCAATATTCCCTATCGTCTTTTTTCATGGGAATAATCTTTTTGTATGGCGAAACTACTTTTAACGATACTTGACTCGGAAGAGGAGCCCAGACAACAAATTCGTATCGCCAATTATCTAAGCAATTTACTCCGACTTGCATTTCACGCAATGAAAATTTTGCCCCTTATTTTTGTTATAAGGTCAAACTAATGATCCGTTTATAAATTTTACACTTTCTCCATGCTGGTAGCTTCATGGTTTAAAACTTTTTATAAAACTGTTAGAGCGGAGGTGGCGGCCTAAGTCCTAAAAGCCCGAAAACCAAAAAAATGACAAAAAGAACCACAAAAATAAAGAATAGGAACTTTGAAATAGTTGCCGCCGCTACAGCTATACCAGTAAATCCAAACAAAGCTGCAACGATTGAAATAATAAAGAAAACTAGAGCCCAGTAAAGCATGATATGACCTCCTTAATGATTGAAGGAAAAAAGGTAATACATCTGATTGCATTTGTATCGATAGGGTTCATCTTTTAAATAAAACCGAACAAAAGCAGTATGATTATGATCAGAAGAATAAATCCTAATGAACTGCTCGGATAATAACCCCAGGTTCCACTATAAGGCCACGTGGGTAGTGCCCCGATGAGTGCCAAAATGAGTAAAATTAATAATAGTGTTCTTAACATTTGCTTCTCCCTTCTGAATAATCTCAGATGAATCCATGAAAAATAACAAAAAAACGAATTTTTCTTTCCCCATTTTTCAGAAAGTAAGTCAAGAGAACCTTATTCTGAACAACCACTCATTTTAAAAAAAATTGAATGCAATATCTTTATTGACAAAAACAATGCCTTCCCGTGAGAAATAAAATAATATTTCTTAATTATAATTATGATTAAGAGTTACGTTAACATGATGAGAATCATTTAAATTTCATAATATTGATACATTTTATAAATTTTTAGATAGAATATCTATTTATTTAGATTCTCCATATACGGTAACCATAAGGAAGGATGTAAGAGAAAGGGGGGATTATTGTTACACGAGATGAAGGGAGCGGCAATAATAACACACCACAATTTCTTCGTAGAAAAATAAGTTGTATTAAGGTTGACCCATTTCTTTTCAGGTTATCGATCGTTCGGAATGAAATGAAAAAATAATACTTTTCAGTAATTATAGGTGATATTTAAAAAAGTGGTTCCAAATCAACCTCGGGGCATAACGTAACGTTCCTGTTTCTTGAAAAGCCCTCAGACTTTCTCGACCACAAAGGAAATTTTGGCGTTAATTCGGTAATTTACAATCTGGTTATTCTCAACAGTAGCCTGAAACTCTTTGATATAGATTGATTGAATGTTTCGAACTGACTTCGAGGCTTCCTTCAGCGCCTCCTGGGCAGCGTCCTCCCACCCTTTCTCCGACTGCGCTAAAACTTCGATTACTTTAACAATAGCCATGATTTAGTCTCCTTTCATGCTCCTTAATTTTTTGATAATGCTTCAAAACGATTTTGCCTTCCACACACCGGCTTCTAGTTTCTGATGGGTTGCCGCGGCGTTACCGGGATGCATGTCTGATCGATGACCGATTTCAGTTGCTCCCATGAGAATCAATCCCATCTGAACATTAACGTATTACCGGTTTCACCTATGTAGGTTGGGTAGAGCATAAGCGAAACCCAACATCAACCATTAGATGGGTTTATGGAAATCTGTGGTTCTTTCCTTAGCCCAACCTACATAAACTTAGCCGCGCAGGCGCGAAGTCGTCAGCTTCAATCTGCGCACCTCGCCAGGCTATTATTTCCCGGCGTCTTTTGCCTCGTCCTGGATTTTCTCGCCAGCTTTTTCGATCTGCTTCCCGGCTTCTTCTGCCGCCTTATCGACTTCCTTACCGGCGCGCTCCACCGGACCTTCTTTTTTCTTGCAGCCAATTAGCCCCGCAATCAGAATGCTCATTGCTAATGCTACCATGACACTCTTACCAAATTTCATAATTTATATCTCCTTTTGGCAACTGTTTTACGTTGGTTACTGTAATACTATAAAGCAAAATGCTTATCTTCATAAGATCAAATAAATTGTTTAAATTGTTAACCGAGCTTATCAAACAGGTCTTTATTTGCACCACAGGATGGACATACCCAACTTTCGGGCAAACTCTCAAAAGATGTCCCTGGCTTAACGCCGTTATCCGGATCACCCTTTTCCGGATCATAGATATAATCGCACATCCGACACTTCCATTTTGACATATTTCCCTCCCCAAAAATTTCAATAATAGACCGTTAATTTTAACTCACAATCAAAACATTTCTTTTTTGCTTTATTATGAGTTATGTTTTCTTCGCGCCTCTTGGGCTTTACGAATGTTTTCTGCTCGTGCACGTTTTTGAGCAGGAGTCGGTTTTTCAGTTTCAGGAACGTTTCTTCTGGGATGTCCCTGAAAAATGTCTCCCTTTACCTGTTTCGCAGGGCCTATTTTATCCAAGATTCCTTGCGTTTCAGAGGTATCGGCTACTAGTTCTCCGTTCTCAATATGCGCGTCCTCTTTGCTGATGAGCCATGCCTGATCAGCCCATGATCCACTTGATCTTTTGCCGGCAAGCCTTTGTGTATGTCCTGGTTGCCCAACATCGTGGTACCTAAAGGTTACAAATTCTTCCTTTGGACGAACTACGATACGATAATATTTCCCTTTTCCTTTTGTCCCAGGTTTCGCCCTTGCTCTTCCCTCAGGTTGGGCTCTTGCATGCTCCCTTGGTGACATTGCTTGCCATGCTGCCTGTGCTTTTTTAATATTTTTTCTGGCAGCTTCTTTTTGCTTTTTAACAACCATGCGTTTTCGCTCCTTTCAAAAAACGGGCATAAAATTTGTTAAACCGGTGGAGGTGGAGTCCGAAGCCCTAAAAGTCCGAAAACCAAAAAAATAAGAAAAACAACAATAAAAATAAAGAAAAGGAACTTGGAAATAGTTGCCGCTGCCACAGATATACCAGTAAATCCAAACAAAGCAGCAACGATTGAAATAATAAAAAAAACTATAGCCCAGTAAAGCATGATATGACATCCTTAATGATTGAAGGAAAAAGATAATACATCTGATTGCATTTGTATTGATAGCGTTCATCTTTTAAATAAAACCGAACAAAAGCAGTATGATTATGATCAGCAGAATAAATCCTAATGAACTGCTCGGATAATAACCCCAGGTTGCACTATAAGGCCACGTGGGTAATGCCCCGAGGAGCGCCAAAATAAGTATAATTAGTAGTAGTGTTCTTAACATTTGCTTCTCCTTTCTGAATAACCTCAGATAAATTCAAGAAAAAAGATACCAAAAAAAAATGAATTTACTTTCCCATTTTTTCTGAAAGTAAGTTGGGACAACCTTATTCTGAACAACCGCTCATTTAAAAAAACAATTGAATACAATCTACAAATTGACAAAAACAATGCCTTCTTGAGAGAAATAAAATAATATTTCTTAATTATAATTGTACTTGAGAGTTACGTTACATGATGAGAATCATGTAAATTTCAGAAAGTTGATACGTTTATAAATTTTTAGACAGAATATCTATTTTATTAGATTCCCAGTACAGTAGGAAGAATTTGTGGGTCTGGGTTTGTTATTGTACCTTTGATAAGGAAATCGTTGAAATCCGCTAAGGCAAGTCCCTTAAGTTTTGCACTGTTACAAAGGCATTTCAATCATGGATGTTTTCAAAAAACTAAACTATTACCAAAACTCTTATTTTATGGAAATTTTTGCAGCGATGTTATTCTTGACTGATTTAACACCTTTGACACCAGCCGCAATCTCACCTGCCTTACGTACCTGTTCGGGGGTGTCCACAAATCCGCTCAGCTGTACCTCTCCTTTATAGACCTCCACCTTGACATCCGATGCACTGATCGTTTTATCTGCGACAAGGGCAGCCCTTATTTTTGCGCTGATAACCGAATCATCGATTTCCTCCCTGGGACTCTCTTGTTTCGCAACTTTTACGATAATGTTGTTCTGGACAGATTTCACGCCTTTAACGCCAGCAGCAATCTCAACTGCCTTTTGAGCTAGTTCTGCAGTATCCACAGTGCCGCTTAGCTGAACTATTCCCTTAAAGGTCTCCACCTTGATGTCCAAAGTACTAATAGTAGGTTCAGCGGCGAAAGCATCCTTTACTTTTAAAGTAATAAAAGCATCATCATCTTGGGCCCAGGTGCTTGTATAACTGATCATTACAACAACCAATATAAGAGTAAGTACGCTTTTCATTAAGTTTTTCATGACTTCTAACATCCTCCCAAAAATGTTTCTTGATTATTTTGATTATTGCCAAATGAGCAGATTAGAGACAAGAGTAACTATATGATTTTATGACCTTCTCCTCCTTTCCGGGTGTGTAGATAAGATAACGTAAACGATTGTTAGGTTTTGTAAACTATAGTAACGCTAAAAGAAAGTTGTCATTACGAGGGCAGCTAGCCCGAAGCAATCGCAAAAAGGGGGGGGATGGGATTGCTTCGCTGTTGCTTGCAATGACTTTATATGTCAGCCTTCTTGCATAATGATTTTTCTCTTATTAGCTCTTTGTCTTTTCCCGTATCAATCACAACATTTCCACTCATTGATACAGTCTGAGTAGGATGGGCCATTTTGATTTCACGTGATTCGAACTCTTCATAAATACGAAAATTAATTTCCTGCTGGATGTCCATATATTTATTATAATCAGGTCCAATAACGTAATATACAACTTCAAAAATCAAACTAAAGTCACCGTATGATTGAAAATGTACACGATCAAAAATTGTATCATTAATACTTTCAATAATTTGTTTTACAATAACAGGTATTTCTTTTAGTTTCTGTAGAGGTGTTTGATAGGTTACGCCAATTTTAAAAAGGACACGTCTTTTCCCCATTTTTTTATAATTATGAATACGGGCATTTGTAAGATTTGAATTGGGGAAAACTATTTGTTCGCCTCCCAGGCTTGAAATTCTCGTGGTCTTTATACCGACATTTTCTACAACCCCCATTTTGTCATCAACGATAATAAAATCACCAATCTTAAAGGGGCGATCAAAAAATATTATAAAATAACTAAAAAAATCGCTTAACACACTTTGTGCTGCAAATGCCACTGCGACACCGCCTATTCCAAGCCCTGCAATAACCGCTGAGATTTTAAAGCCAAGATTGTCCAGAAGAAAGACTAAACCAAATCCCCAAATGATGATATTTACAATAGTTGATATTGCTGCCAAATTTGTTATGCGCTCTTCAACACCAACCTTTTTTGACCAGTAGTAGCTTATGATATGATTAATAATTATGGTAATAAATCGAAGAATACAAAAAGTAATGATTACAACAATAGCAGAATCAATGATTTTTGTTACCGATGGATCGAGCTTTAAATAAGTTAACCCAAAATAAAAAGCAGAAAAATAGAACAGGGGGATAATGAATTTTTCAATGGTCGAAATGATAAAGTTGCTCGTGACAATTTTGGTGCTTTCAGCCCATACCTTAAACCGCTTCAAAATTACAATTTTAAATATTCTGACAAGGATTAACGACGAAACGAAAATACCGATACTTATAAGATAATCTAATATGGTGTTGTCAAAGTATTTTTGGTTCAGAATAAGTTGTATTTGGTTCAAAATGGGTTGTATCATGTATTCTTTCAGGCTTTCAAGAGAAGATACGAAAACAAGTTCTGCATGACAGGCATGGGTGAGTGTGCAGATGGAAGAGAAAGGGGGTGCACGAAATAAAAGTGCACCCCTTCAATGTTAGTAATTTTTCTGTTCTATTTCTCCTTTTCTTTAAGATACTTTGAAGGGTCTTTTTTAAATGATTCTTCACACATCTTGGAACAGAAATAATAAGTTTTACCGTCATGTTCCAGTTTAACCGCTTTTTCTTTATTCACCTCCATACCACACACCGGGTCTTTGTCGACATCCTTCTTCTCAGTTTCCTTTCCGGCTGCGATAACAGAGCCTACCAACACAGTGTTTACCACACAGACACCAAATATCAATGTACTCACAACAACAAAACTATAACCAAACTTTTTTAACATTTTATTGCCTCCATACATTAAGAAGTTTAACCCGAACTACCGAGAACACTCTCAGTAAAGCTACTATACATAGCGACATAAGTTTACAACTGTCTGTCATTCCGGGCTTGACCCGGAATCCGGTGTTTTTCTGGATTCCCGCTTTCGCGGGAATGACATATTCGTATCTGATTAACGTATCATGAATCATTTGAACTTCGATAACGCTTCATTGAAGGCAGTCTTAAGTTCAGCTATAGCTTTTTCTGTCCCAGACTTTACATCCTCCCATGCATCTTCAGCGGCTGTCTCCAGATCATGCAACCTCGTCTGCATCTCTTTATATTTGCCCTGTAATGAATCAATCGTTTTTTTATATTCAATCTTAGCGTCCGCTTCTGCCTTTTCATATTTGGCCTTTAAAATATCTATCTTTGCGTCCCATTCTTTTAGCTGTGCCGTCAGTTTTTCTATGTACACTTTTCTCTTGTCCATAATCTACCCCTCCTGCTAAAAATTTGTCTTAACTTTCTAAAAATAAAAAAGCCTTACTGCAAAGATATGAACATCTTCGGCAGTAAGGCTATCTTCAATGGCAGAGACGCATTGGCAATGCGTCTCTGCAAAAGACCCTTTACTTTGCGCCCCCTGATTGCTCAGGATTTGCCATTTTCGTGATGTTTAATTTATTTTATGTTATTAAGTTCTTTACATTTGTAGATGTAATAAAATATTTTAACCTTTTAAAAGCTTATCTCGCCTCGCTACTATAAACAAAATATAAATTTAATGTCAATCAAAAAAACACACGTATTAATTTATAATTCTAATTCATCTAACTTTTTGCATATCATATAATTTCTTAAGTTCGGAGATAGTAGTTGATTGTTCGGGATTTTTATCCACTTCATATTCTTTGGGCTTTTCTCTCACCTCTAACTTCTTAGCTCTTTTGTCCAACTCTTTCCATTGTTCGTCAGAAAGCCCTGTTCCTATTTTAGATACTGTCTTGTATTTCCTTCCTTCTCGAATACCGACCAAAAAAGCCCTGCCGCTCTGCAAGGGAGGGACGAATAGGAGTTTCAGGCTCTGCCATAACTTTTGCGAGGCCTTTTAATCCCTTTTCTTTAACCCTCAAGGCTATTTTTCCGATATCTGCTGTTACGTTGTATGCCTGCTCGAGTTCTTTCCTTATTTTATTTTCCGGGAATCAGGTGCTTTTTTGTTCTTCAGTAAAAGACTTTTTCGTATAAAAATAGCTAAATCCTGCAACCAGAAGCAAGATGATTACAGAGGTTGCAGCACCCTGACCAAAATCTCCCTTATAAAAAAAGAGTTTGTAGGCATAAACAGATAAGGTTTCTGTTGAACCTCCTGGTCCGCCGCCCGTGAGTACATAAACAAGGTCAAAAATTCTTAAGGCGTCTATAGCCCGGAATAAAATAGCTACTCCTAATACTGGTAAGATCAAAGGCAGTGTTATAAAACGGAATCGCTGCCAGCTGTTTGCACCGTCAATAATTGATGACTGATATATTTCCATCGGTATCGCAGACAGTCCGGCTAATATAATGATAGCTACAAAGGGGGTCGTCTTCCAAACATCAGCAATAACGAGAGAAAAGAAGGCCAGAAAAGGTTCTCCAAGCCAATTGGTTCTTTTTATTGCAAGAAGCTCGAGAAAATAGTTAATAATTCCTAAATTGTAGTCAAACATCCATTGCCATATCCTGGCCGTTACTACTGTCGGGATTATCCACGGAATAAATATAAGGACTCTTAAAAAGTTATTTTTTGGTGATAATCGATTCATCACAATTCCCAAAAACAAGCCCATGACGGCTTCAAGAAATGTTGAAACGAAAGTATATGAGAGTGTAGTGGAAAGTGAATACCAAAAACGAGTATCGGTCAGAATTGCTTGATAATTATTCAGTCCCGAAAATCTTTCCTGGGGTAAAATTAATTTTGCATTTTTGAAAGAAATGAAAAGGGTATCTACAAATGGTATAAAACTAAAGGCCAGCAGTAATGCAATACCTGGCAATAAAAACAGAAAAGGAGGTTTAGTTCCGGGCAAATTCATTTTGAATATAGTTTAGTCTTTTTTGAATATTTTGTAATGCTTTCTGACTGCTTGTTTGATTCGACAATACCTTATTAATATGTTTTTGCAGAACATCGCTTACCCATTGATAATAAGGAACGTTGGGGCGTATTTGGACATTTTTAAGAGCTCTTTCTACTACGGGGAGAAAAGGCAATTTTTGAAGTACCTCCGGGTCTTTATACAAATGAGTTTTCGTTGGTGCCCAGGACAGATTCATAGCTAATTCCTTTTGTGATTCATTGGAAGTCAGGAACTCAATGAGTTGCCATGCCTTTTCTTTTTTCTTTGAGTGCGCATTGATCGCAAGGTGCCATCCCCCATAGACAGATGAGTTGCTAACGAATTTTGGCAACTGCGACACCCCTACTTTATCTCTCAGGAAAGGGTCTTTCTGGCACAAATCCCAAACATACATCCAGTTTCTCAAAAAAAGACTTCTCCCTTGTTGAAATAAATGTCTTGAGGATTCTTCCATAAGTTCACTGTGGGTATTTGGCGGTGATATGCGATACTTCCAGATCAAGTCGTGCATAAAATCCAAAATCCTTTTGTTTTTTACAGAATTCACAATCACATTGCCGTTAACATCGATTATCCCTCCGTTGTTGCTTCCTATGAATTCAATAAAATTACACACCAGCCCTTCGTATTGTTTTCCCTGCCAGAGATAGCCGTAAATATGCTCAGATCGAGAGATTTTCTTACTGGTATTTATAAGTTCTTTCCACGTGGCCGGTGGTTTTTTATGGTATTTTTCTAATAAATCTTTTCTGTAGTATAAGAGTCCAATATTAGCATCCCAGGGAAGGGCATAAAGATTACTCTGTATGACGTTTATTTTCTCAATTATGGGAATAAAAGATGCCTGATATTCAGCAGTTACGTATTTTCCAAGGGACTCTAACCATCCGGCAGATGCGAATTCGGCAATCCAAATCGTATCAATTCTTACCACATCAATATCGGGAGATTTTGCCCCTAAAGTAGTTAAGTAATAATGGTGTTGTTGGTCTGTAGGTGCAGGCAGGATATTTAATTTTACTTTTACCGAAGGATTTTTCTTTTCAAATTTGTGTAAGAGGTTCTTTACTGTCTTAATTTCATGAGTACCGGCGCCAATACTGAAAACGACATCGTCTTTGTTTTTCGTCCCCGAAAAACTGTAAGCAATCCATAACCCGATTACAATATAAAAGAGTATGAAGATTATGTTCATGCTAAGGAATTCCAAAGTTTTATCATAGCATACCAGACAACCCCCTGAATCCCCATTTTCTAAGGGGGACTTGAAGAAATCCCCCTGAAGAAAGGGGAGCAAAGGGGTTGTTTAACCGTCATTTGTCGTGTCTCTAAAAGTCGCTGCCACAGGTAGCCCAATTTAATTGTATAGGAATTTCAAACAAAAATTTCCTCCCCCTCACTGAGGGGGATAAACAACTGTCCCCTGCTGGCGGGTGTGAAGGGGACCTGGCATTGCGAAAATAAATATTTTAATTTGGTGAAGGCCTCATTTAACCAGGTTATAGACCATTTGCATCTCCCGGCGTTCCTGATATCTCGGACCGGCAGGAGAAAGATGTATTTCTGCCAATATTCCCTGCATCATCTATCCTTGCCCCCGTTATCGGATCAAACCAATGAATATCATCTGGAGAGAATCTCAAGCTTACCCGTTCACCTGTTTTTATTCCATTTAAAAAACTTTTTACGTACCAGATGATGTTTGAGGCAATTTTGACATGGCTTATTGATTCATGACCAAGATATTCTTCATGCTCGACTGTACCAGGTATGGTAAAAGATGAACTTGTTCCTTTCACTGACAAGGGTTTTCCAGTCGTTAGGGTTAATTTTTCCGGCCGTACACCCAGAATAAGATTCTGTTTCGCCGGTATATGAGCAGGAAATTCAATGATACTATCCCCCAGGATAAAGGAGTGAGTATTGCGGATGTTTACTGGCGCCGTGTTCATGGGTGGGGTTCCGACAAAACACGCAACAAAGGTATTCTGGGGATTCTCGTATATCTCATCAGGAGTACCAATCTGTTGTAACATGCCTTTGTCCATGATGGCTATGCGATCTCCCAGGGTAAGCGCTTCGGTCTGATCATGGGTAACATAGAGGGTCGTAACATTCCGTTGTCTTTGAAGTTTCTTTAGCTCTCCGCGTGCCGAAAGCCGAAGACGTGCATCGAGGTTACTCAGGGGCTCATCCATGAGAAAGACTTGTGGATTGCGGACAAGGGCCCTTGCCAGTGCCACCCGCTGTCTCTCTCCACCCGAAAGCTCTTTTGGGTACTTTTGTAACAAGCCGGTTAACCCTAACATTTCAGCCGTTTTAAGAACCTTCTGGTGTACATCCCTTTCTTTTCTGATTCTTAGTGGGAAAGCGATATTATCGTACCCCTTCATGTGAGGATATAAGGCATAATTCTGGAAGACCAGGGCAATATCTCTTTTTCCGGGAGGGACATCGTTAACGACACGCTCATGAAAGAAAATGCATCCGGATGTAGGTGTTTCTAAACCTGCGAGCATGTTTAACGTGGTGGATTTCCCGCTTCCGCTGGGACCCAGGACAACAAGAAATTCCCCGCTGTTTATATCCATAGTTAAGTTTCTCACGACGGAATGGTGATTGTATGCCTTTGAAAGGTTTTCCAGTCTTATTTTCATCCTTTTACCGCACCCGATGTTAATCCCTGTACTACATATTTTTGGAAGAACATCAAAAAGATGAGAAGTGGGAGTGTCACAACGACGGAAGCCGAGGCGATATCTCCCCATGGGATCTCAAACGTTCCCTGGAATAAAGCAACACCAACCGATGCTAATCTTGACGACTCATCCAGGGTAAAGGTTAAAGCAAAGAGGAATTCATTCCAGCAAAAGATGAAGATAAGAACCGCAGATGAAATAATGCCGGGCAATGACATGGGTGCGATTATGTACCGAAAGGTTTGAAAATGAGTACAGCCGTCTATAAGGGCTGCACAATCCATCTCTCCTGGTATTTTATCAAGATACTTTACCATGAGAAAAAACGAGAGAGGAAAATTTTGAGCACAATAGGTAAAGATGAGAGAAACGGGAAGATTGATCCACCCCAGGACATAAAATAGTTTATAAAGCGCGGCTACAAGACTTATTGAGGGGAGAGCAAATAAGATTATTATCATAAATAAAATGACTGTCTTCCCTCTGAAGGAGAAACGAGATATGCCATATGCTGCAAGAAGTGACAGAGGTATTGTGGTAAATACGGTTGCTAATGAAACCATAAAAGTATTGAACAGGTAGTAAGGAAAGTGGCTCCCCAAAAAAACATTTTTGTATGAAACAATACTGTAATTTTTCGGGAATATAGGTGGCAATTGCATAATCTGGGCAGGTGGTTTCAGGGACGTCAAAAGGATCCAAAGAAAAGGGCCTATACTCCAGAATAGTATAAAGATTATAAACAGATAAAAGGCGAGTTTTTTGATCATTATTTTCTCGAATGAAAAATTGAATAACAAAAAACAAGCCCAAATCTCAACGAAAAGATGATATGGTATGGCAGGAGACAATAATTTTTCTGATAAAATGCCCGTACTATACCATAAATGAAATAACACATGAAAAGTCCTTCAAGGATAGTAACAGAATTGATACATTGGGAAGGTAGTGATCCTCTTTTATGAAAAAAAAATGATTGCCTTCTCACTGTCTTTCTTTGCCTTCAGTGTATAATAAATCTCTTTAAATATCCATTGTTATTCCTCTAACTGATGTAAGTATCCCTATGACTATCAGGCTTCTTTCCCTTTCGGAAGATTCTTTATTCTTAAACGCAGAAAGGCAACTCATGTGAATTGCCTTTCTGCTGTCTTCCGGGATCAAATATGCAGATACCTTTCCTTGCGGTATTATTGGCTTTATTTTGAATGGCATTCGCATTTGCAATTTTTTTCCGGTACAGATGGAAAATGTCCGCATTTATCGCACTTCTTTTCCTCAGCGGCTATCGCAGAGCCAAGCAACGTGGTATTAACGACACCAACAGCAAACATCAATACACTTGCAACAACAAGACTATAACCAAACTTCTTTAACATTTTATCCCCTCCTCACATAAAGAAATTTATCCCGGACTACCAAGAACACTCTCGATAAGTTACCGGGATTGATAAAGAATTTCTTTATCGTTATCATTTCCAGAAGAAACACAAACCGAACTATTCATGCCAGATATTTTTAATATGGGACATTTTTCATGATTTTCTGTTTTACAAAATGTCCTGATTTCTTCCACATTAGGATACAAGGTCAGCGACAATTCTCTATAAGCATTACATATTTTTCCGTTTATTTTAAATTTCTTGCAAAAACGATCTTTATCTTTCATCTTTTCTCCTTTTTTCACACGATTCTGTCTCAGTTGTTATTATTTCCTCAAAGATGAATCACATACTCCCTGATAATCCCCTGTATGTCATTTCTATCCGCTTTTCCCTTGAATGAAGCATGAAACGACTTGATCTCTTTGAGCTGTTTCTTGTTAATCCCATAGATTTTTTGAAAATTGGTGGTCTCGTGTTTTGTTAACCAATTTTTTGAAACCAAAAAATCAATGGCATACTGAACCGCATCTTTTTGCACAGCATAACCTTTGGGAAACCACCATCCGAGTATACCTTCCAGGGTATCTTTTGCGTTCCGATGTCTGATAAGGTAATCAAGAAGGGCCATTAGCACCTCCTGATTACTACAGTTTAAGATTTTTTTCTCCATAACGGACACTTCTTCCTTTCTGTCTCAACATCAAACACTGAAAGAAAGTTGTCTTTGCGAGGACGCTCGCCCGAAGCAATCTCGGTGGCAGGATTACTTCCCGGTCACCCGCAATGACTATTTTATCTGTCATCTTTTTTAAGATATTTTTTCTAATAACGTTGTTCAATTTCGCAACAGAAATGCCAAAAGTATTTCTTTTTTATCCTTCATTTTTCCGGGTATTTTGCCATTTGTTAATAATAGATGCGGGTTTTTGACCACATATACTTTTTTTATTATGTTTTTCTATCGCAATAAAAGTCAAAGAGATACAACCAAAATCAATATGCGGCATGAAAATGCGGCGTGGCTACCGCATTTGACAGAAAGGAAGAACTGATTTATACACCTGGTGTGAATTAACAGTAATAGGTCGCATACAATTTACGAATCTTACTATACTACGGGTGGTTTTATATGTATAAAGCGGACATAAAGCAGGTAAATCTAAAAATTTCGTAAGGTGAGGATAGGGAAAAATTACCCGTTTTTTGTCCGGAAGGCATGTGCGTCAAGGTTATATTTTTGAAGAAGCCTCTGAAAAGTCCGCCGGTCTTTTCCTGCGGCTTTTGCGGCGTGTGTGATGTTCCCTTTGTGGGTAATAAGGAGATTTGTTAGATAGGATCGTTCGAACTGACTAATGGCCTGTATTTTAACCTTTTGTAAAGAATGATCTGCCACCAGAAGTTCGGATGCCGTAATGAATGGGCTGAAAGCCTTCTTCTCCTCTCGTAACGAACAGACTTCCAATAATTCCTGCCGCATGGCGAAAGAATGTCGATATCCTCTTCGTGTAATAGACATCCCTGCATTTAAGCGCGGTCTAGGGTCTTAAATGTTAATATTTTCATTATCTTGTTAATTTGATCTTTCCAGCAAGAAGGATCAACATTTATTTTTTGAGATGCGACCCTTCCCCTTTCTTAATCTGGTAGGACAAACGTCCCGCTTGTCAAAAGGCGGTTATTTTCCAGCCAAAAGTTCGAATATTTTCGGATGGAAATGATACGTGTTAATTAAGCTGTGAATATATATTACCTTAAAAATGCATTTTAATCTTCTCATACTCTTTTCTGTAATTTCTCCCTTAGCCAGACGCCTCTGTAAATTTTTAAAGGCAATTCTAAGGCACTTATGTCTTTGCTTTCAGAAGTTATACCAACTAGAAAATAATCTTTTAGACAAATTATCAAGATTCAGAATAACACTGACTACGGCCTTCGTTACATTTACCATAAAGGTAAAATCAAGTTTTTCATAGTTATCGTATGGGGTATGATAGTAAGGGTTTCTGAACATGGCTGTGTCCGTCAACATAAAGGCCGGGTATCCGTGATTCCAAAAGGAGGCATGGTCGCTCCACCGTGTTTGAGGGATAATATAACCTGATAACAGCACCTTATATGATATAACATTAAGTTCAGGGACATATTCATTTGTTATACGGCGGAAGGCATTCATAAGAGACTTAGACCGGTAATTTGCAATAACACCGAGAAAATCACCGGTTTTAGATACTGGAATTCTTACCAACGGAGGGATACCCTGACTTCCCGGTACTTTATTTGTATATCCAACACACTCCAGGATGAGGACTGCCCCGTATTTCCTTTTCCATCTTTTTGCCTCTTTTACAAAATAGTTGCTCCCGACCCGAAATCTGAAGGTCTGTGGTTGGGGTTCTTCAAGGGTAAAGGCGACACATTGGATGGTCGTGTTGAGCTTCTGCCTGCACAGAATCCCCGCTGCTTCAAGGGGCACAGCTACACCGCTAGCATTGTCATCAGCACCCGGGCTTTTCCATGCGGCATCGTAATGGGCACCCAAAAGGATACATTCCTTTCCAACATCACTTCCTCCCATGGTAGCGATGATATTTCGGTATCTCCTTCCATAGAATGGCACATCCTGGTTTTCCACCTTGAGGGTAAAGGAGCGAAAGGTTTCTTCTATAAATTTAGCCCTTTCCTCTAAGGCGTCATAATTCAACCATGCATGACGCAATCCTTCCATGTCACGGACATACCCTTGGATACGGTCTTTACTCACTTCTGAAAGCACTTTGTGAATATTGGATGACAAACGGCCAGACCTCCTCAATCAAAAATTAAAAATAGCGCCAAATAACAAACAAATTCCACTTTCCCAAATCTCAATTACTGGTCTTGATTATATTGATTCTTCGCTGATAAATACCAACAACTGGTAAAGCTGAGATAGTCGTTGGGTAATTGAAATTTTGAATTTGTTTGCGGTTTTTGTTATTTGGAATTTATTGTATCCCATTTCAACAGCATTCATCAGGGAATTGAGATGTTTTTCTGCCACGAACGGTAACGGCATCATGAAACTTATTAGTTCAGTAACAGACCCTTATCAACCCATCGGGACAAAATACAGACTTACGAGGCAGTGCCTTGAAGCCCTTTTACAACACCAGTTCTCCGTGGATATACTCACGAAATCCCCTCTTGTTCTGAGGGATATTGATCTGATTAAGAAATTTCAAGATATAGAAGTTGGCCTTACCATCACAACTGATAATGAAGAGATAAAAAAAGCCTTTGAGCCACATGCCCCACCCATTCATACAAGGATAAATGCCCTGAAAATACTCCATCAAAATGGAATAAAGACCTATGCCTTTATAGGTCCCGTGCTGCCTATGAACCCTGAGGCACTTTCAAGGGAAATAAGACCTCATGTTGACAGTGTTATTATTGACAGGATGAACTACGTCTCAAAGACACTCAGAATATACAAACGAGTGAATCTGAGCAAATGGCTTGATAATGACTTTATAAACGATATTATCAGGAGATTGATGGCCGAATTCGTGGAATACCTGTAAAGTATCCGATATATTTAAATTAACCACAAACGCCTGATGGTCACCTCATCCAGTGTGGTAGTTACACAACATTAAGTGAAATTCTGTAGAATTTTATAACCACCCCTTCCCCTCCTTCGCAAGGCAACGTCATTGAATTAAGATACTGTATCGCCCTGAGCTATATTCTATCAGCCCTTTGGGCTTTACTCGAAGAAAAGCTCTCTCCCTTAATTCACTGACATTGCCTTCGCAAGGTGGGGACTTCGTCGTGAGCTCAGTCGGACGAAAAGGTGAGGTTTTCCATAGCATATTGAATAACTACAGTGTGGACTTGGAATTGTTGGTATCCCCGAACTTATTACTTCGTTTTCATCCGTTCTATTATCATCTTCACTCTTGCAGGAAAAAAATCCCTTTCTTTGCAGAGAAATTCATATAACACATCCTCATCTATTGTTCCATCTTCTACCTTGTAATCTTCTGTAGTTGTAGGACGGTAAAATATTTCTCTTACATCTTCATAATTCTTGCTGACCCTGGATTTTATATCCGGGGGCAGCTGTTCAATACGTCCATACTCCTGTATGAGCCGTAAGGCAGTCTTGGGCCCAATTCCCTTTATACCATGATTAAAATCTGTGCCTATGAGTATGGCTACATCAATAAGTTGCTCTAAAGAAATTTGATAATGAGAAAGTATTTCGTGTGTTTCTATAATTTCCGGTCTAACTGGCCGAAATCTCCCTTTGCTGGGGAGAAATTCTTTACCCGAAATGGTAACGAACCTCAAAAGACGTGGGGTACCGAAAAGAAGTGAATCATAATCCCTATGATAGGGGTAAGCTTTACGCCCATGATAAATTACCCATAGACCAGGCAGCAAAAGTGCGTTGGAATAACCCAAGACTTCAGTCCTGACTCAGACCTGAAGGTCTGAGTTACCGTATCGTGGATAATTTCTGTTTTTTTAACTGCTTTTATAAATCTTTTCCATTGTCTGTATGGTATCAATCTCAGGAGACATCTTGTCATCTCTCACCCTTAATATCAGGGAAGAGGCGAACCTTCCGCATCTACGAAAGGCGGAAAAATGAAGTGTTGCATACCTGCGTTCATGGTTCGACAAGCGTTCATCTGAACTCACCCCGAAAACTCATCACAAATGGTAAACAGGTTACCATACTTCATTTAACGAAACAATTCCAAGATTAAAATCAGAAATCACCGTCCGCGCTGCCGCGGCACTTGATGGAGACGCAAAAGACTACTACGCCACCAATAATATCTCTCAAAGGAATACGTACTATAAGGATGAGGCTTCCTTACCGTCGGCCAAAGGTAGAGTTCCTTAATCTGTATCACCGGATAGGTATATTCCATTTTCCCCAAAGGTAATATCCTCTTACCCTGGATCTTCCCAGCAACGGTAATTGGCTGTCCCTTTATAGAGAGATTACTATCCTGATGACGGTCGTCAAATGCCAGAAACCTTCCCTCCGATTTTTCGATATCTTTTGGTTTTCCACGGAAGTCTGAAGGACTTTGCAATACCTCAAGTAAGGTTCCCCCTTCAGTTTTTTTTGCCCCAACAATAAAACCACTCAGGATAATTAATTCTCCTTTATAACGATCGGGGATCTCCAGCACCTCTCTGAACGTAACTCCTGGTTTCACTTGCTTTCTGATTTGCTCAGATATGACCGGAGCACAGCCAGCTATCAGTAATAGGATGGTAATCGATACTCGTTTCAAGTTTATTGGTAATATCTTATTTTGCAAATAATTCAAAACGTGGATCATTTTTAGGGAGCATCAGGGTCAAGATTTTCAATTTTATTCATATTCTATCAGTATCACAGAAATATTATCTACCCCTCCTTTATTATTTGCCTCATGTATCAAATTATCAACCGCTGCAGTAAGGTCATCCCGGTACTTTTGAATAATCGATCCTATTTCTTTATCTGAAAGCATATCGGTGAGACCATCCGAACAAAGGAGAAGAATATCGCTTGGTTTAAGTTTTACATGCTCTAATCCCGGTTCTAACGTTTTCTGACCGCCAACGGCCTGAGTAAGTACGCGCATCTTTTGCAAGGGAAGATACCCCCCTACCACAACACTCTTTTTCACAACATACATTTCAGCGGTATGATCCCTGGTAATCAGCTTTATTCCTTCTCTGAGAAGATATGCCCTGCTATCACCAACATGGCATATGCACGCAATATCCCTGATGATTAACATCTGTATGAGGGTTGTCCCCATGCCCATGAGATTGATGTCTGTCGTTGACCTTTCCTTTACAGTATTGTTCGCCTTCGACAGAGATTCCATTAGGAGCTTTGAAATATCCTCTTCACTCCTGGCGTTGCCTAAGTTTTCTTTGAGCCAGGTATAACATTCTTTTACCGCCAATTCACTTGCCACTTCACCTGCCTGATGTCCTCCCATTCCGTCAGCAAGGAGGAAAATATTCATCGGTCCATCAACCAGGATACTATCCTCGTTGTGCATCCTCTTTCTACCAATATCTGTCTTGTATGCCACTTTCATATTAAGAGCGGGTTCTTTCACATTTTAAAACAGGTAATACGCCCGATGGCATGGTTTTCACAAATCTTCAGGTAAAATAACCAAACCATTAAATCTGAAATTCAGCCGCAATAAATGTATGATCCGACGGTTTTTTTAAAAGTCTCGGGGTGATATCAATCCATGCTTTTATTGATTTCTTTGCCAGAGGCCGGGTTGCCCAGATTTGATCAATCCGCCAGCCCTTTTTTCTTGCTATGGCGTTTTTTACCCGATAATCCCAAAAGGTATATTGTTCGGGACCATGCTGATGCAGCCGGAAAACGTCAACGAGCCCCCATTCTTTAAATCTCTGGAGGGCCGCATGTTCATCGGGATGGAAGCATATGCTTCCCTGCAGGTGATCCGGATCATAAACATCTATGGGCTCAGGGGCAACATTAAAATCCCCCATCCACAGCAACTCCTTGTCTGAACGGAAGTTTTTGGTAAAGTAATCATACAATCTCTGAAACCAATCCAGCTTATACCGGAATTGCTTCAGAAGCGGATGGACACCCTGAGGAATATAGGTATTGATTATCTGGATTTTATTTACGGTGGCTGTAATCAGGCGGGTTCCTTCGGATTCTTCTTCGTCAAAACCTACCCGGACATCTTTCAGAGGGGCTTTGCTTATTATAGCTACTCCGTTGTATGACTTCTCGCCACGGAAAACGGCATGGTAATTGATCTCTTCAAAAGCAGTTTGTGGAAATTCATCATCCGGCACTTTTGTCTCCTGAAGGCAAAGAATATCAGGCGATTCTTTCCGTATCCAGTCAAGGACTATGTTTAATCTGGCTCTCAGCGAATTGACATTAAAGCTGGCAACTTTCATAGTATCTTCCAAAGATAATTTTGACATTTTTAGCAAAAATATGAATAAAATTAACCCTGTCAGGGTTTTAAACCCTGACAGGGTTGACTCACGAATTTCGTACTTCGGATTTTATCTTTTCCGACTTGTTCGAGTTAGGTAAAAGTTTTCATAAATATTTTGCTATCTCTTTTTTCAGTCTGTCAGAGATTTCCTGGAGTATTATTTCATCAGGAATATACTGAATCTTTATGGTTTCCATCATCTCAAAACCACATTCTTTCAATATATTCTCTACATGGCTAGCCGCCTGTCCTCCCCAGCCATAAGAGCCAAAAGCAAGTCCAATCCTGTTTTTTGGGGATAACCCTTTTAAATATGTTAAAAGCCCTGACACGGTAGGAAGCATATTGCTATTTAAGGTAGGAGAACCCACACAAATAAATCTTGCAGTCAATACATCGGCAATGATATCAGAAATATGATTTTTTCTGAGATTAAGCATTTTTATGGAAACCCCATGTGATTCAAATGCCTCTTGTATCGTATGGGCAATCTTCTCTGTGGATCCCCACATGGTATCATAGATTATCAGCCCTTTTTTCTCCGTCTGATTGGCAGCCCATTTCCTGTATTCACCTACAATAGCATTTACATACGAACGCCAGACAACTCCGTGACCTGGGGCAATCATGTCAATAGGAAGAGGAGAAATCAAATCCATAGCCTTTTGAACCATGCTGGAATACGGTAAAACAATATTGGCATAATATTTTTTTGCTTCTTCAACAACGATACCATGGGGATATTCATCATCAAACCTTTCAGCAGAAGCAATATGCTGTCCAAAGGCATCATTGGAAAAAAAAATATTATCTTCCACCAGGTAGCTCACCATATTGTCCGGCCAGTGAACCATGGGAGTAAGAATAAATTTTATATTTTTATTACCAAGCGAAATTGTCTCATCCGACTTAACAACCCTAAAATTCCAATCCCTGTTTTTGTAATGTGCTATTAACCCTTTCTGCCCGTTCGGGGATGTTATAATTGTAGCATTTTCCGCCGTTTCCATGAGCTGCGGCAGGCTGCCCGAATGGTCCATCTCCACATGGTTCGAGATAATATAGTGAATATTGGAAGGGTCAGTAAGATGTGATATCCGCTTTATCATTTTCTCATAAAGGTAAGGTCTTACATTATCAACTAATGTAATTTTTTCATCAAGTATCAGGTAGGCATTGTACGTTGAACCCCGTTGAGTCAAATAGCCATGAAAATTCCTCAAATCCCAGTCAATTTCTCCGACCCAATAAATATTTTCTTTCAGTTTTATCGGCTTCATGAATCTTTCTCCTGTTACAGTAAAATTTATCCTATTTTTGGATTGTGGCTATCAGAAAACACCAAACCTTTATCAAATTTTCTGAAAAAACATGGTTTATATCATTCATTATATATGTACTACACAGATTTCCAAACGAATAATCTCCGCACATTGAATTAGATGATGTCGGGAAGTCTCTCTTTGAATAAATACAGCAAAGTAGTATAGTATATAAATTATGATGAGCGTTGTGAGTATGACAATGAATTTTTTAGAAAGGAGTTAATAATATATGCAAAACATACATGAACGGAAGCAAAGATGATACTTCTTATTGGTGAGGCAGGTTCAGGATACGATTTCTTTGAAAAATGTGCAGAAAAAATCGTAATGCGCAACGAGGCGGGTAAAGAGACATCACAAGCCCCTTCAAAGAATTCTTTCCGTAGGATCTCCTGTACCTGAAAATGAAGGAATTATTTATTTCAAACGAAAAATCTTAAACCCGGAATGGCTGATATCATTGTCAGGAATTGTTAAAGGGAAATACCATTGCTTCGAAAAATGATCGAGATAATCCTTATCATTATCATAAAAAACAAACAGTGCCGATTTTGGCATCGGGCCTCTGTAGCTAAATCTGCTATAGAGTTGCTGCTTTTCCGGAGTACTTCCCAGGCCACCTTGCTCTAATGGCCAGAGCAGCTTTATCCGATGCCTCTGCTCTTCTGGCATTAAATAATAGAATGTAAATACATTGATATTTGAAATAAATACAGACTCGGCATCCGTCTGAGTCAGCTTTTCCACTATTTGGCGATGGTCATAATAATCCCAGGCATTGTCATATTTACCTCCGACATAGACAGATGGGCTGATAACACCATTCGAACGGCTGTTCGGTATATAATAATTTACTACAAGCAGCATCAAATTTACTAAAATCATGATGCCACCAACAATACGCCACTTCCATGCATAAAGGTCCGTCATCCATACCCCGAGCAAAATCGGAAAGAACCATACAGGAATCAGCCACAGACGTGAACCCATTGAACCGAATGGTGTGATTCGCCAGATTCCAATAAAGTTAAAAACAAGAAAAACCCATATCCCCCAAAATAGTTTCTTTTCCTTTTTACCATCCTTTAAAAAACAAAACGTAACCAAAATAACTATGACAATTCCCAGGATTCCCCAGGCAAATGAAATAACACTTTTACCTGAAAAACGGGCATAGAGCCCATCACCCGATAAAGTATACAAAAGATTTAAAAGTGAAGTTTTCAGCGAAGCCGGAGGGATTGCCGGTCTTTTTTGAAATAAAACATTTCCAAAAACCAATGCTGAAATAAATCGAGGTATCAGGCCAATCAGAAAACCGAGCGAGCAGAAGCTTCCATTGATTAAAAACTGCCGAAGACCAGGCCACATGAATATTGCATAACAAATAACAAGCGCTATGGCACTGGGCAGAAATATTACATGGTTCCACACACCAAGCGACAAAAGAAAACCGGTAAGTATCCAGCCTATTTTATTGATGTATGGTTTTTGACTTCGGCAAAGTCTAACGTATACCCAGATCGTCCCGAAGAAAAGAAAGGGATTAAGGACAAACACCTCGCCGCATAGTCGCGAAAGCATAACAACCGGTGGAAATGTTACAAGGAAGCTGGCTATCCAGAACGCACGAATAGCAGAAAATTGCCGTACGATGTCATAAATCGCAATAATTGTTATGAGTGTGAAAACCGGACCTAAACACCGCAAACTCAAAATTGAATTCCCTAAAATCTTTATAACGATGGCAAGCAAATATGCATGAATTGGAGAGGTATAATAGTTAAAAATGCCATACAACGGCCTTGCGCCATCAAGAATCATTTCTGCAAAGAGGCCAAATACTGCTTCATCCCGGTGCAGTCCGACAATATCCTCTAATCTCCAAAACAAAATAATAGTGCCCGTAAACAGCCAGACCGGAAACCACACTCTCTTCTTTATTTCGTTCACCATCATTGGCAGTTTCCTTCTAATGCCCTGGCTTTCTTTTGCAATACCGGATTGAAAATTATTTCCTGGTCTATACTACGCGGTGAAACAGGAATACCTCCGCGGTGGGAAAGGATGTAGTGAATGGTAACGTTTTCCTTCCCGGAGGCAGTAAACTCCGGAATGTAGCGGCTAAAAGGGTTCATGGGATGAATCAGACTGTGCTCGTCCAATAAGTGGATGAGCATGACGGTGGCCACTTTGGAAACAGAAAAAAGACATACACAAATTACTGTTTTCTTTTCAGCTTATCCCGAGAGTGTTCCCGGAATTTCTTTATCTTCGGGGCAATTATGATGCGACAATATGCTTGCCCGGGATTCAGCTTATAGTACTCCTGGTGATAATCTTCTGCCTTATAAAATACCTTAAATGGAACAATCTCGGTCACGATAGGATCACTCCACAATTTCTCTGTCTGAATCTCCTGGATCACCTGCTCGGCTACAGCCTTTTGTTCCTGGCTGTGGTAAAAAATCACCGAGCGGTACTGCGTGCCGACATCCTGCCCCTGGCGGTTCAGGGTAGTCGGGTCGTGTACCGTGAAGAAAATTTTTAGAATTTCTTTCAATGAAATAACCTTCGGTTCGAACGTGACCTGTACTACTTCGGCATGCCCTGTTTTCCCGGTACAGACCTGTTCATATGTGGGATCATCAACCCAGCCGCCTGAATACCCGGACTCAGCCTGCTCCACCCCTTCCAGCTCTTCAAAAATCGCCTCTATACACCAGAAACAGCCTCCGCCAAGCGTCACGACTTCTTTCTCTTGCATGGAAGTAACAGCTTGATCTTTTGATTGGTTCATATTTACAGAGTCCTTAAAAGTACCAGACAGTGCCATGCTGCCCAGTAATAGACCTAAAAATACTTGTGTGAACATAGCAACACATACCTCATAGTATTGTTACAAAAATATCAACTAACGATGATTCTTTCGTTGAGTAACATGATATGGTACCCCGGCACCCTATACGAGAAATCTCAACCATGATTGAATTTTATGCCATTCTTTGCTGCAAAAGTCAATAATTAAGTAAATGTAATCCGTTATAGTTTTATGCTATAAATTTATTGTATAGCAATTTTTCATTTTATTTATTTATGCGGATTTCTGGGGTATGTGATAACCGATTATGTATTTACTTACATAATCGGCGGATGACCTCCCCTTCATCGTTCGACTGAGCCCTCGGCGTGAGCCCGGTCGAACGCTCACGCCGAAGACTCAAGACGAAGCCCCCTTCTTACGAAGGAGGGAGGAAGAGGGGAGGTTATAACTTAACCCAAAAAACTACTCTTCCACTTCAATATTGAAGAATCTCATGAGGGTGCGATTGATTGCATCGGCAATCTTGCGGCGAGTGTCTTCAAGAGACAAGAGCTTCTCCTCATGAGGGTTGACAATAGTACCACATTCAATTACTACTGCCGGACTTTGTATATTATACAATACGAAGAGTCCCCAGGGACTTACCCGGTTATATATTCCCCTTTTCCTATCAATACAGATCATTTTCTCCACGTCGGCATGGTAGAAATTCGGTTTAAATCCATCGCTCAGCATTTCGTCTGCAAGAAGTTGAGCAAAGGCCTTGCTCCTTTCCGGAAAGCGATTACCCTCTGAGTAATGAATGGAGAATCCACTCATTTCATCCCACAGCGGACTATTCTCTCCTTCTCGCCTTGCCCTTTCAATATCCTCTGCCTGTGCGGCATCATGATGGATTTCAATGTAAAGATCGGAAACGATTCTATTGGCATAGTTTACCCGCTCCTGTAAACCCATGTTTCCTGATGCCAGAATAACCTCGTAGTGTATGCCAAGAACTTGATAAAAGTCACTTTTAAAATGCCTGACAATGGCATCATTAAACTGACATTCAAATATACCCGAATAAGATTGAGCCCCCCTGTGGTCTATTGTGGATGCGGGGTCTTTCACATGTCCTGAAAAGATGAGTACCGTAGGTTCCGTTTTTACAGACTCTGATTTACAAATTTCACCATAAGCCATCAAGAAAAGACAAATAAAAACAAAGAGTACAGACCTTAATTTGATGATCAGGAATTTCATTTTAGAGGGTGGCACGGACAAACTTGTTTGTCCGTGCCTAATTTAATGTTTACAAGGAATTTCAATCAAAAGCTCCTCCCCTTACTGAGAGGGACAATCATCTGTCCCCCGCTGGCGGGGGTGAAGAAGGTGGATTCGCTTCGCTTAATCCACCCTACATACTTTTACTTTTGAAGTTTGGTAAACTTCGAGCCTTCAAGCGTTAGGTTGTACATAAGCCCCTTCTGGCCGAAAACGAACCCGACGATGGGTTCCTTGATTTTCGTTGTGTCGATAGAGGCTGCCGCCCCAAGATTTATCAGGGCTACCGACCCGTCAACCCCTGCCTTCCAGCCGGAGCTTTCACGGAACTTCTTAAGGGCCTCGTCTTGCATGAAGACAAGGATGACGTCTTTCTTTTGGCCCCCGAACTGGAAGCCGTATGAGGCGGCCGCGACGCTGTAATAATCAACGGTCTTTCCATCAATTCTCAGCGCTCCCTCACCGTACTCACCGCCAATAACCAATCCCCCTTTGATGACCCCCGGTAATACAAGCACACCCTTTGCGCTCTTAAGAAATTCCTCTGCACCTTTTACTTCCTTACGGAAGCGATCCAGAGAGGCATCCACGCTCGCATCAATCTCCTTAGCCGTTTTAGCATAGGAGGCGTTGCCCAAAAGAAATCCTGAAACAGCTGTGATACATACGGTTGACGCAAAGATTCTTATAAAGCGTGATTTCATATTTTGCATATTTTTTCTTCCTTTCTATGGTAAATATCAGAGCTAAACTCCTTGCCTTATCCATATCCACCCTCTCTGAAAGAAATGGAGTAGGGGTGGGTTAAACGAAGTGAACCCGTCGGCACAATGGCCTACAACAGGAGATTTGGGGCCCCCGCAGGAATTCCAGGGGCACTATACTTAATTTTCGGATTATTCAGGTAATGAAGAAAAATAATTAAGTATGGCGTCCCCGGAATACCCACACTTCATGAGCAGTACGCAATTGAGACAATAATTCTTTAGCTTTTTTGTGATATGCATCGCGAGGGTTAAGCAGCGCCAACACATAAGCTGTATCAACGAAAAAACGAGCTTGGTTCAAATAATTCTTGATCTTTCATACGCTTATAATCTCGTAACCCAAATAAATCGGAAAAGACGAAATCCGAAGCACGAAATTCATGAGCCAACCCTGACAGGGTTAATTTTATTCATACTTTTTGCTAAAAATGTCATAATTATCTTTGGAAGATACTAAAAATATTATACACCTTACGCCCGCGTTTTAAAAGTATTCGTTCTGCGCCAGCATGTTCTGCCTCTAAGATTGTTTGTCTGAGTACCCCTTTTAGCCTAAAATACAAAATGAATCCTATAGATAATCGTGTCCCTTTAACTACAGATTTACAGAGTAAACATTCATGAGCAGAAAGCACACCAAAGGGCATGAAAATACATCACTCTCCCTTAATCCCGTCAAGGGAGGAAATTTCCCTCGCCCCTTGCCTGTCCTGAGCAAAGCCGAAGGGATGGGAGAGGGTCTGAGTGAGGGGTATTTTTGTACTAATATTTCCGGATTTGAATGTATATATTTCCTCCAATCAATATCTGGCATTATCTCACCTTTTCCTTTTGTAAAAACTTCTTTTTTGTTCAAGTTTTTAACAACCCCCTTCATCCCCCTTTATTAAGGGGGATTTGGGTGCGCTTTGCCTAACCCAACCTTATAAAGATTCTGTCACAATTGCAACAGATGCCGAACAACCTAGCCTGGTTGCCCCAGCCTCTACCAGGGCACGGGCACTTTGAAAATCCCGAATCCCGCCGGCGGCCTTTATGCCGAGTCTGTCACCCACAACTGCCTTTATTAATCTGACATCTTCCAACGTCGCACCACGGGCGGTGAAGCCAGTCGAGGTCTTGACAAATGCAGCGCCAGCTCGCTCTGCCAACAAACATGCCGCAATCTTTTCTGTTTCATCCAGAAGACCTGCCTCGATAATCACCTTTACCGGGACTGGTCCCGCTGCTTCAATGACCGCACGGATATCCTTATAGACCGTCCTGTAATCACCTTCTTTCAATGCACCCAGTGGAATGACCATATCCACTTCGTTTGTGCCTAGCTGTATAACGTGACTCGTCTCCGCAACCTTAGTACTCGTTAAATTTGCCCCTAATGGAAACCCCACAACGGTAATAACCAGACAGCCAGTCCCTGCTAATTGCCTTTGGGCCTCTTCCACAAAGACCGGATTCACACAGACCCCACAGAAATGGAATTGCCTTGCCTCATTGCAAATCCTCAGTATGTCCCTGCGTGTTGCCTCGGGTTTCAATAAGGTGTGCTCAATGAACGGGGCTAAATCGAAGGGTTTTTGGACAGATTTTGGTTTTTCCACGTATTTCCGAATAGCTGGCTCCGTGGATTTAAGCCCCATGGCATTGATTGCTTCGTTAATCTTTTGAATTAATGTGTGAATCATTTCTACCCTTTGCTTGTTCCCAAACCGAGTTTTGGTCCTACCTGAACACCACAGGACCACTCAATAACCAAACAATAACTTGGAAGTCCCTTGTATGATTGAATAATTATTGTCTCTTAAATTTCCGGCGCAGATAGCGCCACACTTTTCCCCAGTTCAGGAAGACGTGCAGGGCTGCAAGGATCAAGGTGGCGTAGGCAAAATAGCGGTGTGGGACAAACCTGCGGAGTTCGAGTCGCGACTGCACATAGCCCACAATTCCTGTAATGGAAATGGAGAATATGAGCAGGATACTGATTATGTAATTTATATCTTCTCGCTTCATTTTTAACACAGCACAGTCCAACCAGTTTTCGCTAATGCATACATGGATAAGATTAACTACTATTCCCCATTATAACTTACCATTATCCAGACTTTTTTTGTTAATTCTTTTCCTTGTTGGAAAACTTTTGAATGATTTTAATTTTATCTTTCCTTATTCCCCTCACGAAAGAGGCACATTGAAGGCATTGTTCTACCTCCCCTTCTCCCCTCCTTCGCAAGGAGGGGATGAAATCTTACAAAATTTCGTCCTAGTATAAACCCGTTCTCTTACATTCATTAGGGTAAGTACTAACAAGATTTGGGAATGAGGAAAAGATGTTTTTTGTTAAGGAAATTTCATGGGCTATCAGTCCGTGAAGATATATGAAAACACCAATTTTAGATAATTGGCCATTTTCTTACCAATACTATAGTGTACCTACCGCATGCAGATAAATAACGGCCTCATTTTGGCCATCGACACCAATGAGCTGGTTTACTTCTTCATCCAGAAATGCACCCACACTCACAGAACCGAGTCCCAGAGAAACTGCCTGCAGGTAAATGTTCTGGCTAATATGCCCGGCCTCCATGTATACGTAGCGAAAGCCACGTTCTCCATACTTGTGACGAATCCGGTCAAAGATGGCCGATAATACAAAGGTAACATGAGCATCTCCTAACATCTCTTGCTTTAATCCAGCGTCGGTAATCACTTTTCTAAAGTCCCCAAGCTTTACCAACTCTAACGAATGATTAAGCACGGCATAATGGTAGATACCCTGAGGCAAACCCTCCGCATTGTTAGCAATTACATAAATCTCAAAGGGATAAAGGGCACCTGCGGAGGGTGCCGTGCGGAGGGGTTGATCATATGATTTGCCCGTTATTCCCTGTGCCGAAAACAGTAGCTGGGATAATTGAAGCAAAGTAAGTGGCTTGCTGGAATAGTTACGGACGGAACGCCGCTTTTCAATGGCCGATTCAAGGGATATTCCACGGTATTCTGGTTTCGGTAATATTATTACCTTTGAATCAGGATAGTTCTTATATTGCGGTGGCCTCTTTGGTCTACGGTGAAACAAATCCCCTATGACACCAAGCCATGTCAAAGAAGTTTCGTGATGGAAACGCTCACCAATGCTTAATTCCTTCTTCACGTCTTTACTATGGGACAACGGTACATAAAAATTTGCTAAAAGCGCAAAACTGGCTATTGCAATAGAAAGAGTCCTTATGTTTAAATAAATTTGCATATAACTTTTAATAGATTTATAGTATGACACTGTAAAAACTTCTTTTTTAGGAAAGTTTTTTACCCCCCTTGTGTCCCCCCTTGCGAAGGGGGGGAAAGAGAGGGGGCTTTTGGTTGCGGCAGTGCTGCGCTAGATAATAATGATACATTGTAATCTTGTATCATATAACCGCAAGTGGAAATTAATGAGAAACTTCCATCCCTTAATTCAATAACAATGATAAACATAGTAATTTTCATTTTATTCATGCGGGTTTTGTGATCATAACCAAATAACAAATAACCCACGATAGACCTCCTTTTCATCGTTCGTCTGAACTCACTCCGAAGACTCACGATGAAGTCCCCTCCCTTGCGAAGGCGGGGAAAGAGAGGTGGTTGTCTTTGGTCGCGGCTATGCTGTGCTAAGGAATTTCGAAATTGCGATTGTAGAGCGAAGAGACTCTTCGCTCTACGTTGAAAAAGTAGCTGAAAACCTAATTTAAATGTTTTAACCGCTTAATGCAAAAAGAGGATGCTATGTCAAAAAACCAATTTGGACTTGTTGGGCTTGCCGTTATGGGGCAAAATCTGGTCTTGAATGCCGCAGACCACGGTTTTCGTGTCTCGGTTTTCAATCGTACCGCAGAAAAAACCCATGAATTTATGGCGGGTGAGGCAAGAGGCAAGAGTATTACCGCTACTTATACGATGGAAGAGTTCGTCAATAGCCTGGAGCGTCCACGCACCGTTCAGATTATGGTCAAGGCCGGTAGGGCGGTGGATGACGTTATCAGCCAGCTAAAACCGTTGCTGGATGCAGGCGATATCATCATTGATGGCGGCAACACCTTTTTTTCCGACACCGAGCGGCGGGCAAGAGAGTTGGGATCAATAAACCTGCGCTTTATCGGCATGGGCGTTTCCGGTGGGGAGGAAGGTGCCCGCTACGGTCCCAGCCTGATGCCGGGTGGCACCAAAGAGGCATACGCCATTATTGAGCCGCTGGTAACGGCCATTGCAGCAAAAGCGCCGTCAGACGGTACGCCATGTGTAACCTACATTGGTCCTGGTGGTGCTGGTCATTACGTCAAGATGGTGCACAACGGCATTGAGTACGGCGATATGCAACTGATCGCCGAGAGTTATGCTGTGCTCAAAACTGCCATCAATCCCTCACCAGAGGAATTTCATCGGATTTTTAGCGACTGGAACGCCGGAGAACTTTCCTCTTTTCTTATCGAAATTACTGCCGACATCTTTACCAAACGGGATGATAAAACCGGTAAACCACTGGTTGATTTAGTTTTGGATAAAGCCGGGCAAAAGGGTACCGGCAAGTGGACCAGCCAAAACGCCCTCGATATCGGTGCCGCTATTCCCACGATTACGGCAGCGGTAGACGGGCGCATTCTTTCCTCCATGAAAGAAGAACGGGTGGCTGCCGCTAAAATACTCTTCGGCCCGAAGGGTACCTATAGTGGTGACCGGCAAAAAATCATTGACGCAGCACGGGCTGCGCTGTATGCATCAAAGATTTGCTCCTATGCGCAGGGCATGGCCCTGCTCAAAAAAGCCTCGTCAGAATATGGCTACGGCCTGGACTTATGTGAAATTGCCCGTATTTGGCGTGCCGGGTGCATTATTCGTGCCAGGTTATTGGACGATATTACGCATGCCTACCGTCGCAACCCGGCCCTGCCCAATCTGCTGATGGATGATGAATTCAAACAAGCTATCCAAAGCCGGCAGGACGCCTGGCGTTTTGCCGTTAAGACGGCTGTTGATTTGGGAATTCCTGTACCAGCAATGAGCGCCTCACTGGCCTATTTTGACTCATACCGCTCAGAACGTCTCCCTGCCAACCTTATCCAGGCCCAACGCGATTATTTCGGGGCACACACCTTTGAAAGGGTCGATCAACCAGGTGTATTTCACACGAATTGGAAGGAAAAATAAGCCGTGATGTAGAGTTCGTTCGTCCCCCTGGCGTGAGTTTATTCATAAACAAAGCACGCTAGTACAGGATAACAGAGTCAATCGTTGTCATTCAAATGTTTTCCACCTTTTTTAAACTGCGACTGTTACCTGCAATTGAACATTGAACAGGTGTTTATTCTTTGTTTCTATCAGGGAAAGAACAAATTAAGGTATCAAATTGATTTTTAATTGAATGTAAAATTTTTTGGCAAAATTCTGTGAGCGTATTATCCCGGGCCCCCATAACAAGGATACCGTCACCGGCAGAAACCATCTTATGAATTGCTGGAATAATATCGTCTCTCCTTTCAATAAAAAAGGCATTTTTGCCGCCTTCTCTTACCCGTTTAACAATATCGGCAGAAGAGATATTTTTTCTTGCAGTGCCTCCGGCATAGAATATTTCTGGCATAAAAAGTATGTCGTGAGGAGAAAGAACTTTCGTAAATGCTTCGACAAATTCCTCTTTCATAAAATTGGTGGGACCATAACCGTGCGGCTGAAAGATGGCAATGACCCGCTTACAGCCAAGCTTTACAGCATTTATTGCTGCCATAACTTTTTCAGGATTGTGGGCATAGTCGTCTATTATCCTTATTCCATCAACCTCACCGGTAATATCCATCCTGCGTTGTACACCCCTGAATTCTCTCAGTGCTGCTGCTGTTTTGCTATCACTGATGTTTAAACTCCTCGCCACAGCGATAGCTGCAAGTGCGTTCGATACATTGTAACTACCGGGGAGATTTATCTCAAAGGCCTGATTGTCCACGGTGAATGTGGATTGAAATGATTTGTAGGCTATATTTTTTGCACATAGACCGGCGTTGTTGTCTAATCCATAGGTAACAACACTCTTATGCTCAAAATCTATCATTCTCAGATACGGACAATCGGTATTGAGAATGAGCCTTTCCCGTGTGTTTTGTGAAAGAGTTATAAACATCTTCGATATCTCTTCGGTAGACTTGTGATCTTTCGAGATATTGGTAATAACGGATACGCGGGGTGTATACAAAACAATGCTGCCGTCACTCTCGTCAGCCTCAATGGAAATAATATCCGAGGCACCCGTCTTTGCGTTACCTAAGGAGGAGTTGTTTACATAATTTTTGATACAGCCACCTACGATAATGGTGGGAGACAGGCCGGCAAAGTCGAGGATGTAGCCCACCATACAACTTACCGTGGTCTTTCCATTCGTTCCTCCAATAGCAATGCCATATCCAGGGTTAAACATTTCAGCAAGGAGGTCGGCACGCTTTATAATCTTTTTGTCAAATATACGTGCTTTTTTAACATCAGGGTTATCTTCTTCGATAGCGGAGGAAACAACTACGTAGTCGGTATTTTCTTTAACACCAGAACCATCCTGAGGATGGAGTGAAATACCCTGGATTAAGAGCTTGGAGAATATATCCTGGGTAATATTTTTATCGTAATTTCTGTCAGAACCACCGACAATATGACCTTTCTCCCTGAGAACCTGGGCAATTGCACTCATACCAATGCCACCTATACCTACGAAGTGATACGAAAATTTCCTGAAATCTCCACAACTCCCCCTCATCCCCCTATCCCTTCTTTAATAACGGGGAAGCACAGCGATTGGGAGGAAATTAACAAAGGAAAATGAAGGAAAATTTGGGATGTATTCTGCTTTATTGCATGTCTCATGGATTAGGACTATACAAGATGGAATTTTAATTGTCAAAATATTTCTCTGTTGTTTCCATTATTCATTCTTGACAAGTTTCATCATTCATTCTAGAATCAAACGCATGTTTATGGCTATTCATCTTTAGCCATTTCTAAAACGATGTTTTTGACCAAAAATTAAATCAAAAGTAAAAAAACATACATTCAAAAATACACATCAAAATAAAACTGAAAGTTGTGTGTTTACTTCTATTACACAGCTGGGGAGGGGCAACATAATGGATGCATTAGGTAGACACATCATTTTGGAGATGTGGGGATGTTGTCACGATATCATTGACAACGTTGATGTTGTAAAAGAAATTCTCACAAAAGCTACAAAGTCCATAAAGGCAACATTGGTAGATGTCGTGTGTCATCGATTTAGCCCCTACGGTGTTACGGGAGTCGCAATTCTTGCAGAGTCTCATATTTCAGTTCATACATGGCCTGAACATGCGTATGCCGCAGCAGACGTCTTCATTTGTGGTGGCAACATCATCAACCCACAAAATGCCGCTGCTTTTATAATACAGGCATTTCATGCAAAAGAAACCTCCCTGTTAGAATTGAAAAGAGGAAATCTCTCGTCCAGGAAGATACAAGATGGCAAAACGATGGAAATGAATGTAAATATCTTGGATTCTTGTTCTCCAATCTGTTTATAGGAACGGTGAGAAATCGTATGGAAAAGGCTCCGGTAAATTGGATAGATGATTATTTTAACAGTTACGAATTGCACAAACATGCCTTCAAGGATGTTGTATGCCAGGTTCAGTCAGAGATCCAAAAAATTATCATAGTCGATACCTATAATTTCGGAAGATGTCTCATCCTTGATAATGAGTTTCAATCGGCGGAAACTGATGAATTTATCTACCATGAAGCACTGGTACACCCTTCTCTTGTTTTACATCCGGGCGCAGAAAACGTACTTATTCTGGGGGGTGGCGAAGGGGCAACGTTGCGAGAGACGCTTCGCTATCAAACGGTAATAAAAGCCGTAATGGTTGATATTGATAAGGAAATGATACATTGTTCCAAAAAGTTTCTTTCCTCATTTCACGCTGGCTCATTTGATGACAACCGTGTGGAACTCGTCATTGAAGACGGCAGAAAATATCTGGAACGGATACAGGATAGGTTTGATGTGATCATTGTAGACGTAAATGACCCGTTAGAGGGTGGGCCATCATATATGCTTTTTACCCTGGAATTTTATCAGATTGTTGCAGAAAGGCTTAAAGAGGATGGAATACTCATCATACAGTCGGGTGCAGCCTCTGTTTCAGAGAACGATGCATTTACTAGCATTTGCAATACATTAAGCAAGGTGTTTCCACATGTATTCCCCTATGTTACATATATCCCTTCTTACGCACTCCAGTGGGGATTTTCCATGGCAACATATAACCCATCTAATCTTGATATCACGGGTGAAGAAATTGATGCAAGGGTCAATTCAAGGATTATCGGCGGGCTTCGTTTTTACGATAGTATTACACATCATGCACTATTTAATCTACCAAAATATTTACGGGCAGACATCCAAAAACAAAAGCATGTAATACGGGATAAAGACCCCCTAAAAGAACACTATCCCGGTATTTCTGTGGACAAGCCGTAAAGCTAATAGTCTTCGCCCCCGGCAATTCATTTCAACCCTGATTGCTGAACGTTCACAGTATGCAAAAACCACTGTCACAAACTGCCTTACATTCCATTTCTAACAAATATTTTTTGATGTGTATCCCGAAGGCATACCCAGTTAATGAACCATCAGAACCGACAACTCTGTGGCAGGGAACAACTGGGGGAAAAGGGTTTTTATTATTTGCCAGACCCACCGCCCTCGCGGCAAGGGGATGTCCAATCTGTTCTGCAACCCACTTATATGACCGACGTTCTCCATAAGGTATTTCTCGTAATTTTCTCCACACCTTTTGTTGAAATGCAGTACCTTCACTTAAGTCTAAAGGAAAATCGAAGTTTACCCGTTTACCTTCAAAATATCTTTTTAATATATCTATTTCGGCTTTCAGAAGTGAATCGTTTTTCTGGATTTTTACCAATGTGCCTTTCAAATATGGACGTGGAAAATCTTCCTCACTGGTGTGGGGGAATGAAATCCGGCAAACCCCTCTTGCGTTTTTTGCAATGTACACGTGGCCTATTGCTGTAAAAAAACTGCCAAAATAAATTATTTCCGGATTATTTACTCGAACCTTTGTGCCCAAATGTTAACCTGTATCCTTTGATAAAACCCATTATCGTTAAAGTAATAAAAAGCAGGGTTGCAAGTACAGAGATCGAAAGGGTGGTAATCCCCCATAATTCCTTTATAAAAAAATCCCATTCTTTGTATTTTAATAAACGTATACCAACTTTTTCAAGGAAGAAGAAAGTCAATGAAAGAATACCAACTCCAAGGACAAGATGTTTGATATCCTGTTTGTGAGGTGCCATAGAAACCGCAAAAATAATAATAGTCAATACGAAGAAGATGTGGCGTATATTTTTTATATGGAGGTGATCCTTAAAGGTATTAAATGTGACCCATACGGTATCAAGCAAATGTCGTATCAGGTCGAAAAACCCCTCGAACGTAAACTGAATTTCCTGGGGAAATGTGCTATTGATCTGGATAGGGTTGGAGAGTATCTTTGATATAAAAAAGATAAAAAACGCACAACCAAAAATTGGCGCTGAAGCAATCATGAAGTCGAAGAGAAAAGGGACCTTTGGCTTGTCGTATTTAATCCCCGTATTATTGGATGTAAACAAATTCAGTTCTTTAATAGTTGTTCCCGTGATAAGACACAACAACGCATGGCTGAGTTCATGTACGATTGTACCAGGGAAAAGAAATCCTTTAACCATCTTGTTATTGGTATATTTCGTCCATAGTCCACAAGTTGCAAAACTGAGGAAAATGACAAGAATAAGACCGATAGCTAGTGAAAAATAAATCATATGTGTGAATTAGATTAGCAGAGGTCTTTAGGTATGTCAACCCCAAAGGTAATTTTAACAGTAAATATTATCCCACGAGGGCGATGCATGAAACTGGCATCAAAACCATAACCATGTAGCCGTAATTTAGCTGAACTTTCACGCAAAGAATTGCTTTGCAATTTGGAATTTGTAATATATAATATTGATTCAAATCGCCGCAGAGAGCGCAAAAGAACACAAAGAAACGGCATGGAAGATGTAAGGATAATAATTGTGTTTTGCATCTTCTCAACCACACAAACTCTCAATTTCAATCTCTGCATTTTCAGCATTCTCTATGGTAACCTGTACTGTCAAATATTTATAACTATATGGGGACGTAGCTCAGTCCGGGAGAGCGTCTCGTTCGCAACGAGAAGGTCGGGGGTTCGATTCCCCTCGTCTCCATTTTTTACCTCCTTGTATGTCAAGCACCTACGACTTTTGCCCCCCTCAAAAAACCGTCACCAATGTGCCCCTAATTAAAAGTGCGTTTTATAAGTGTCTATACGACTAATATTTATACTTTATTACGAGGGGTTCGATTCCCACAGTTTCCCCCAATAACTCTGCTCTTTTCAAAACGATATCAATAGCCTTTTGCTGTTTGTCCGTCAGTTCAATTGAAATCATCTTCATCATCAGCCAATCCAATATACCTGCCGGTGTCAATACATAGTTCAAGGCTTTCATTAAGTCACGAATTATCAATAAATTAATTGTCTCACAGGATACAAATGCTTATACTTAAGACTCGTAAGTAGGTAAGACATTTCTTTATTATTGACCAGAATCAAAATTTACTGGTAGTAAAGGAAGTTCCCATGCTGGAAAGAATACAAATTTCTGTCAGAGGTCTTGTTCAAGGGGTAGGGTTTCGTCCTTTTATCTATAATCTCGCTACAAAGTTTTCATTAGCTGGTTTTGTACAAAATGACACAAACGGTGTTTTCATAGATGTCGAAGGCCGTAATGAATCTATAAAAGAATTTCTTGACCACCTTATGAAATCACCACCTCCCCACGTTATTATTGAAGACATCCGCTATAGGTCATTTCCTCCAAAAGGTTACAAAGAATTTGTCATCGAAGAAAGTGCTATAAAAGAAGGCGATACTACGATAGTTTCTGCCGATATTTCGATCTGTCAGGATTGTTTCAATGAAATGCACGACCCGACAGAACGGCGTTATCGTTACCCCTTCATTAACTGTACCAATTGCGGCCCCCGTTTTACTATTATAAAAAATACCCCTTATGACAGGGCCAATACAACGATGTCAAGTTTTACTATGTGCCCGGATTGTAGGAAGGAGTATTATGATCCCCAAAATAGAAGGTTCCATGCCCAGCCCAATGCCTGCCCTGTTTGTGGTCCTCAGCTAACATTATACAGTAGCAAAGGCTTGAAAGTGCATACACTCGACCCCCTTTCTACTGTTTGCACCCTTCTGAAAGAGGGAAAGATTGTTGCTGTGAAAGGGATTGGGGGATACCATCTGGTCTGTGACGCAATGAATAGCATGGCTGTTTCTCTGCTGAGGAAAAGAAAGAACAGAAATGACAAACCATTTGCCGTAATGATGGAAAACATCGGGACTATAAGGCAGTTTTGCCACATGAATGGCAAGGAAGAGACTCTCTTATTATCGGCACAAAAACCTATCGTGCTGCTGAGAAAAACGGGCCGTTGTGCGCTTTCCCCAGAAGTTGCCCCTGAGCATAAATATCTTGGTGTAATGCTGCCTTACACCCCCCTTCACTATCTGTTACTAAATGAATCAGGACTTCCCCTCGTGATGACAAGTGGAAACATGCGCGATGAGCCAATCGTTTATAATGACTCAAGTGCCTTCGCAAGGCTCAAAGGTATTGCAGACTATTTCCTCATGCATGATCGTGAAATCTTTATAAGATGTGACGATTCGGTTGTAAGAGTAAACGAAGATAAAGAAACGATCATCCGCAGATCGAGAGGTTATGCACCATTTCCACTAAGACTGCAATACACTATTACAAGACCTATCCTTGCCTGCGGGGCATTTCTGAAGAATACATTCTGCCTGGCACATGGAAACCATGCTTTTATAAGTCATCATATAGGAGACCTCGAAAATACAGAAAGCTTACACTCTTATGAGTTAAGTATCGAACATTACAAAGATCTTTTTTCCATAGAGCCGGAGATAATTGCATACGACCTTCATCCGGAATACCTTTCCACCAAATATGCCCTTACTCAGAGCGACAATATTTTAAAAATAGGAATTCAACACCACCATGCCCATATTGTAAGCGGTATGGCTGAGAATGGCATTAGCCATAAGGTTATTGGTGTGGCATTTGACGGATTAGGATACGGAGACGATGGCAACTTGTGGGGAGGGGAATTTCTCATTGCGGATCTTTCAGGTTACGAAAGGGTTGGTTACCTTGATTATGTGCCCATGCCCGGCGGAGAACAAGCAATCAAAGAACCATGGCGTATGGCTCTTTCGTATCTTTATCAAATTTATGGTGATGCTATCTCACAGTCCTCCCTCCTTCCTCCTCTCCAGTTTGCTGCGCAAGCAAAGAAAAACTTAGCAATACTTTTTAAGATGCTGTCACACCGTATTAATTCACCGTTAACATCAAGCATGGGGAGGCTCTTTGATAGTGTGGCTTCAATACTTGGCTTGCAGCATTCCGTTAACTACGAAGGTCAAGCTGCAATAAAACTCGAATTAATTGCGGATGAATATGAGACTGGAAGCTACCCGTTTTATATTGATGTCATTGAAGGGGCACGCTTCAGCATGCCCTTGCACATCGTTCAATGGTGGCAAATTATTGAACATATAGTAAATGATCTGAAATCTAAGACTGCAAATTCGGTAATTTCTGCGAAATTTCACAATACTATAGTAAATACGGCACTTCAGGTGTGCACAATACTCCGTGGCTGCCTGGGTTTAAACGACGTCGTTCTGTCGGGTGGAGTGTTCCAAAACAATTTCCTTTCCAGCCGGCTTATCCGTGAACTCTGTTCAAACGGTTTCAAGGTATATTTCCATCAAAAAATCCCATGCAACGATGGGGGTATCTCATTAGGACAGGCAGTTATTGCCAGCGAAAGGTGTAAGACATGTGCTTAGCAGTTCCCATGAAACTTATTAAAAATAATGGCATCACCGGTGTGGTCGAACTTGGCAGCCTGAAAAAGGAGATCGGGCTTCAGCTTTTAGAAGATGTAAAGGTTGGTGATTATGTGATCGTCCATGCAGGTTATGCTATTCAAAAGTTAGATGAAAAAGAGGCGGCTGAAACGATCGCATTGCTTGAAAGTTTTTTGCAATAATGATTTTTTTACTGAGATATGCCGCATGTTTAAATACCTTAGAAACCTGTATTGCCATATCCTTTGTATAAAGCAGGAAAATAGTTTGCATTTTCAGACAAGTTCATATAATATTCAAAACTTTAAAAATAATATAAAAGACCTGTTTTGAAGCATAGTTGTGATAGTCAAAATTATAGAGTTTTAGAAGTTTTTATTTGACGCATTAATACTTATAAAAGGAGATGACATGACAGTGCAAAAGGCTACCAATATCAAATGGCATCATGGCAAAATTACCAAAGACGATAGAATCAAACTCATGAAACAAAAAGGGGTAACCATCTGGCTCACAGGCCTGTCAGGTTCGGGAAAGTCAACAATTGCGGTTGAGCTTGAGCATGCCCTCCTTGAAAATAAACATCTGGCGTATATACTTGATGGTGACAATATTCGTCACGGTCTCAATAAAAATCTTGGTTTCTCACCCGAAGACCGTACGGAAAATATTCGGCGCATTGGCGAGGTGGCAAAGCTGTTTACGGATGCAAATATGATAACCATAACGGCCTTTATATCGCCATACAGACAGGACAGGGACAATGTCAGGAAACTCCTGAAAGATGGGGAATTTGTAGAGATTTATGTAAAATGTCCCCTTGAGGTCTGTGAACAGCGTGATACAAAAGGGCTTTACAAAAAGGCACGCGCAGGCGAAGTCAAGGAATTTACCGGCATATCAGCACCGTATGAAGAGCCTTTGCATCCTGAGTTGATGATCGACACCTCAAAGATGACCGTTGAGGAATCAACGAGGATAGTATTAAATTATCTTGAGGGAAAGGGGTATGTGAAGTTTTGAGGAATGTGGCTGGATGTAATACAGGTAGGTTGGATTCACTTCTTTAACTAACAATTCAAATATCTCTGTCACGCGCAATCGTAGCCAAATTGACCACCCTACTCCCCTCCTTCGCAAGGAGGGGACAAAGGGAAAGCAAAAACTTGTCTTTTTAAAAAAGGAGAAAAAAACTAAAAATCTTTTATAATGCTGAACCACGCGCGCTTATTAAACTCTTCTGAACCATTTAAGGGTAATTCATACCCTGCAAGCACACAAAGTTCCTGGCAAAGATCCCATCGAAGCCCCCGGCAGGAGATCGACGAAATATTGTTCTTCTTCATCCAATCCAAACCCCTTATGCCCGTTTAATTCAATAAAAGGCGTAATACCATGCAAAACAGGATTTTTGTGTATGGTAAAAGTTTTTGATACCGCTGCGCCGTAAAGAAAATCCATATCGGCATCTTCTTTGTTGTTTCCACTTGTGGGAACATCCACACCCAAAAAGGTATGGAGACTTATGAGATGTCCCAGGTCTATCCAGGAGGCAAGTTGTTGACCGAGAGTTGTTATTCCATCACCCAACTCACGATCCTCATCACCGGTGGGAATATTGATTAAGGAACCTGTAGATAACGATACCCTATCATTCTCAACAAGCATGGCTCTCAGAGCAATCCTGGTATCACCAAATCCTACATTATCGGTATCTTCAACGGTATTGACATGCAGTACCTTTGGCTCAACATCAACCTTGAAACGAAGAGTAAGAGGCAATTCTAAGGCAAATGCAAACTCATTGACATCCGCTTCACCATGATGTTCGTCATCTATATAAATATAGTTAAAGCGAACTTCCCTTTTGAAGAATGCCGGCGTAATGCGCAAAAGTGGCACTCTCGGCGCCTTGAATTCGGTTTCTTCACACGTCTGCCGGGTGTAAGCCACCCCTCAAAAAAATTTAGAAATCCAAGATTTCTTTTTATACCATGATGTTCAAGCGGTGTTTTTAATAGCTCACTCGTAGATGTATTCCCCTTGATTTGATGGATTTTTTCTTCGTGCGCAAAACCTTAGGCTATTTCCGTAATGAACAAACCCAGCAAACATAATAAAACTGTCATACGACAAGGCATGTTTCTTCTCCTTTCTGCATATTAAAAATGATCGCCTCCGGACAGTAAACATTCTATAGTTGATTTTCATTCAAATTTAAACTGGGAGCGTTCCCGATTTTTTGTGATTTCTGCTGGTTTTGGTGAAATGTTGCAGAGTGTTAACCCTGACAGGGTTTAGAACCCTGTCAGAGTTGTGTCGTCCTGCCCCCATGAACAGTTACAAAAAATCGGGAATGCTCCCATTTAAACCTTCGTATTAAATCTGTTGTTTAAGATATTGTCAACAGTCCAGATCTAAATATTTTTCCAAATCTTCCGATAATACTTAAGCTTAAGCCTATATTGAATACTTTAGACAGCTATTGAATATTCTAGAATACATGGGAATACTTGAGAATATCTTAACATGTATAATTAATGTCGTTAAACTAAACAAGATTTTTCTTGTAGCAAAAACTCCGGAAAAAAGGAGAAAATGTATGTGGTTGACAATAGGAAAAAAGGTGAATAGCAGTTTTGTAGTAATAACTTTGATAGTAACGATTATCGGTGGTTTGGTTTTGCATCGGATAACGGACTCTACAGCACCTAACCAGACAATATTAAAGATGATAACACCATCCATGATCGGAGTTGAAACTCTTTGTGGATTAGCCTTTAGCACAGTACAGGGTTCTATTTCCTCTGGAAATGAAAGATACATTCAAGACCTTGAGAATAGAAATAATGTTGCACGTCTTTATTTTAATCTAAACCTTGCATCCTTGTGTAAATCGATAGATGAAAAGGCAGATGAACTATTAACTATTCTTGAGGGTATGCCATATTCAGAGATGGCAAAAGATGCTCAGTTGGCTACGGCACACTTCAGGGCAGGAATAGCACATTCTGGTTTTGCAATATCGGAATTTCTGAAAATACCAGATGAAGCATATGTAAAGGAGTATGAAACTGCAGTCGTTTTGCGTAAGAAGGGATTAGCCGACTTGCAGGTATGCTCAAAATGGTTAACCGGCAGTGCTCAGGAATTAATTGATAACCTGCGAGACGAGGATGAACAATTTATGAACCATGCGAAAAGGGTGTTTGAGATACAGAGGGGAAATGATTATCAATTTAACCCAAAATATCTGGAGGAAAAATTCGTATATAATCCTTAAAAATACAAGAAGGATACGATCTTTTCAGATCTGCGTCGTCTTTCAAATCACTGGAAATCCATTGCTTCAATGCCTGCGCTAAGTTTGACAACGGTCTTCATTGTCTTCCAATCTCTCTAATAGGCCGTCTATGTTGTCCAAATACAGCGCTTCTTCATTCACTTCTTCCCATGTGATACCGTATGGGAAGACGGCAGGAGTACAACCCGCGATATAAGCAAATGTCTCATCTGAATTTTCGCAATGTTTATGCACAAATTGTTCCTGCTTCCTATTCTGCCTTGCTTTGATTTGATTTGATTTGATTCTCCACGGACTGTTTTATTTTTGCAACATAAGAAGGATCGAGTTTAACGTCCAACATTTGTCGTTCTGTTATAGCACAGAGTCAATCCACCCCAAAATGGTTCTTATAGCCTTTTAAAATATTCTCCCTTCGTATTTGGGAAGCCAATGTCTCGCAGCTTGAAGTCTTCACTCCCTTTTCATACGCTTGTGGCCCGGAAGCAAGGATTTCTTCTTTTTCTTCCTGGCCATTATTATCTATTGCGGTAACCTATTAAATTTTCAATTTCCTTTTCTAACATTTCCAATTTTCTGACATCTGGCGGGGTCTTGTCACTTTGCATATCTAATTGTTGCCACTCTTTAAGAAGGTTGAATTGTTATCATTATTGCATTGTTTTGCCTCATTTTCGGCAAAACCACCGTGGGCGGCGTATAAGTGACCCCTTTTGGCTTTCTTTTAATCAGTTGTGCTTATGTATGAAAGCGATCAGGCGACCCACAAGTAAGTAAACCAGTCCGGCGAAGGCGGCCAGCCAGGCCGACAATGCGATATACACAAAGTAGCGCGGAATCACGTGCAGAAATTCCAGTTCCATCGCCTGAGCCATCTGGAATGTACAAGCGGTATACATGCCCAGAGGAAAGATCGCTCCCCAATATAAGGGATCGTACTTCAATGGGAATCGCTTGTAGACATACCTCCACGCAGCCAGAATAAAAAGCATGGGGATCCACCACGTCCCGGTCGCCCAAAAAAATACCGTGAAACCCTTCAGGAAGGGGAGCAGCGACCGAAGGAATGGAGCGTCAGGAGAGTTGATAATCAACAGAGAACCGGCAAGCGTGGAGATGGCCATTGCGCCCATGTTGATCCAGTAAGGTGGCGTCAGGTCACCGGGAGAAAACCTGAAGAACGTGTAACGGTAGAAAATAAGGGAAATCATCCAGATGTAAAGCATGCCGCCCCACAACCACATGGACAGGGCAAAGAAATTTACCTCAAGCTTATACGGTTGTTCCCAGTGTGATGCTATGAGGGCGCTCAGGACAGAGATCGACTGGGTGGAAACGACAGCAAGCAGCCACGCACCGGTAATGCCCTCGTCCAGAAGTGGCTTATTCTCCTTAATGGTAAATGCGGTAAAAATGGTGTAGGTCAAAGCTATCCAAAGGACGATTCCCAGAATCCATAAAAATATTGCTACCCGGTAGTTCCCTGAGATCAACACAAACTGGCTACCGAGAACGCAGGATCCGGCAATGGACGTGAAGAAACCCGGACCCCGTTTATGGTCGACCATATCGCTGAAGAACAGGCTTCTGAACCAAATGACTCGCAGCACATTTAAGAACCATAAGACCAAATAAACGATGATATTCAGCCAGAACAGGGCAAAAGCGATAAATGGCATCCCTAGCAAGTGGGCTGCAAGGGAAATAATACCTGTAGCCATGACCATTGCGAAATAGGCTGGAGACAAATCCTTTACTCTCTCTTTCAAGCCATTCTTGAGAAGTGAATAAGTGTCAACATGAACCATCGTATGTGCCTGCCGCTCTTCTACGGGATATTATCTCTAATTTCTTTTCAGTTCCCCCCAGTTTCGTAAGTCTCCTGGCACTTTCCCCAGTGATAAGAGCTACGAGGCTGAGCCTGACCAGAGACGTCTTTTCTTTACTACCGGTCAACTTCGCTGCCTTATCAAGCAATTCATCTTCTATGTTTATTGTTGTTCTCACCGTATTTCCCAGTGGTAAATTATTCTCCACTTTCCTGCAATACCATATGCGTCCCACCGCATTTGTTGCAATGAAAAGCGCCTGGCTCAATCTCTCCGTGCTCATACATAGTTGCCAACTCCATTGCATGTTCTTCCGTGTTGGCATACGCAACGACGGTGTCTAGTTCGGTGTAAATCTTGTAACAATTGAATGGATGTACCTCCCCGTCTACAATTGCATATAAATTTTTGCTCATATCTCCCCCCGTCCTGAGTATTTTTAAAAACTACCCCCAGAGTACACTAAGAAATCTATGAAAATCAGCAAGTTACAAATTTTATAACCGTATTCCACCGTGTCTATTATTTCAGTGCTCAGCATACATGATCTTCACTGCTGATATTAACACGCGCAATAAAACTATACAAAAATACACTAGAATAAACAATATGAAATTGCCTTGAATCGGCTGAGATTAAAAGTAAAATCAATAAATGGCTCACAAAAGAACATTATACTATATCACCCCCTATCCCCCTCGTTAAGGGAGGGAAAATACCCTCACCTTTCTTGGGGAAGGGTCTGGGTGAGGGTTATTTTTGTATCGATACAAACATTGATATTTCTATGAAATACATTGATGAGTTTCGTAACGGGACTGTTGCAGCGGGCATATCCAAAAAAATTGCTTCCCTTGTGGAAGGTCACGACAGGATTACCGTTATGGAGGTATGCGGCAGCCATACCATGTCAATATACCGGTATGGACTTAAAAATCTGCTCCCCAAAAATCTGCGATTACTCTCCGGGCCCGGGTGTCCCGTTTGTGTTACTTCTACGAGTTATATAGACACTGCCATAGCAATGGTACAGAAAACAAATTCACGTTCTGTTTCAGAAAAGGAAGTACTGGTAACCACATTTGGGGATATGATGAAGGTCCCCGGGTCTTCTTCGAGCCTTGAAAAGGAAAGAGCTAAAGGGGCAGCAGTTGCAGTGGTTTATTCTACCCTTGATGCTTTACGTCTGGCGGAGAAGCATCCGGATAAACAAATCGTATTCCTGGCTATAGGCTTTGAGACCACTGCGCCAACCATTGCAGCATCGATTATTGAAGCGGAGCGGAGAAGATTAAAAAACTATTTTGTTCTTACAGCACATAAGGTAATGCCACCAGTTATGCAGGCACTTCTAAAAGATAGAGATTTGGATCTCGATGGATTTTTATGTCCGGCACACGTAAGCACCATTATCGGATCGAGACCATATGAGTTTATAGCGCAGGAATTTCATATTCCTTGTGTAATCGCAGGTTTTGAACCATTAGACATATTGCTTGGAATATACATGCTCATTGAGCAAATTGTAAAGAAGGAGGCAAGTGTCAAAATTCAATATTCACGGGTAGCAAGAGAGGACGGGAATCAGAAGGCACTTTCTTTATTAGAAAGGGTTTTTGAGCCCTGCGATGTTGAATGGCGCGGACTTGGGCTTATTCCGAAAAGTGGCCTTAAATTAAGAGGTGTTTACGCAACGTATGATGCCCTCTCGGTATTTCGGATTTCGGATTTCGGATTTCGGATTAATCCAGAAATCCGAAATCCGAAATCCGAAATAAATGGCTGTATCTGTGGTGATATCTTGAGAGGTATAAAAATGCCATCCGAATGCAAACTTTTCAAGAAGGTTTGTAATCCTGAGCATCCAGTAGGTGCATGTATGGTTTCAAATGAAGGAACATGTGCCGCATGGTACAAATATGGTGAAACGTAACCCGAATAAGGCGATAAAGGCAAAATCCGATGCACGAAATTCGTGAGTCAACCCTGTCAGGGCTTAAAACCCTGACAGGGTTAATTTTATTCATAATTTTTGCTAAAAATGAAAAATACTAAGATAACACTTGCACATGGCAGCGGTGGGAAATTAACTCATGAGCTTATCAAGCAACTCTTTTTACCAAACTTCAATAACGTAGCCCTTTCTCAGTTAAGTGACTCCGCACTTTTACAATTAAACGGCATGAAATTGGCTTTCACGACAGACTCTTATGTTGTTAAGCCACTATTTTTCCCCGGCGGGGACATTGGAAAACTTGCGGTTAGCGGTACTATTAATGACCTAGCCGTTGTGGGGGCAAGACCGACGTTCCTTTCGGCAGGGTTTATTATAGAAGAAGGCCTTGAGATGTCGCTGCTTGAGAAGGTCGTACGTTCTATGAAGGAAACAGCAACAGGAGCTGGTGTTGATATTGTAACCGGTGATACAAAGGTTGTTGAGAAAGGCAGTGCTGATAATCTCTATATTAATACCTGCGGGATAGGGATTGTCGATGACAGGGCAAATCTTTCCCCATCATCCATTACAATAGGCGATAAGATAATCATGAGCGGTACGATCGGAGACCACGGGTTAGCAGTCCTTTCCGAGAGAGAATCTCTGGGTTTTAATCCCTTGATTCAAAGCGATTGCGCCCCCCTATCCAGCATGATTTGCAAGCTAATCGCTTCAGGTGCAAATATAAAATTCATGAGAGACCCCACACGGGGAGGTCTTGCAACCACGCTGAATGAAATAGTAAATCCACAAAAATACGGTATCGTAATCGAAGAACAAAGCATTCCTATGAACGATAGCGTAAGGGCGTTATGCGAGATACTGGGATACGACCCCCTCTATATTGCCAATGAAGGAAAGGTGGTAATTGTTGCCTCAGCCGATGATGCTGTTAGGATACGTGATATACTCAGGGAAGACGATCTGGGCAAAGATGCTGAAATTATTGGAGAGGTCGTTGGAGATTCACATGGCAAGGTGTGTTTAAAAACTGTGATTGGGGGAACGAGGATTATTGATATGCTCGTAGGTGACCAACTTCCCAGAATATGTTGACCGTGAAAAAGAAAGAATCCACTTTGGTTTGTCATTCTATATGTGTTTCAGAATTTTTTTCGTGATTACTTCGTTTGGCCAAATAGTTACAAAAAAAATAAATGATATTTATCATCTCTATGTTATAATGATTTATTAAAAATACTTCAGTAAGCGTTAGTATTGATACTCTTTTTACAAACGTAAGGTGCGTTGATGAATCCCAGTTTCTCTGTAGGAAATATTCCCATATATGGGGACTTGATTCTCTCCCCTATGGCCGGTTTTTCAGATATTCCGTTTCGGCTTATCTGCCGGGAATTTGGTATGGCAATGAGTTACACAGAAGTAATTTCCATGGAGGGGATACTCTGGAAAAACAAAAAGACCTTCAAACTCCTTGATTTCAGGCCAGGAGAGAGACCTGTCATCTTTCAGATTCTAGGTAATGACGAAGACAGGATCGCCGAGGCCTGTCAAACAATAGAGACGCTGGGACCAGACATCATTGATGTTAATATGGGTTGTTCTGTATCGGATATAGCCGGCAAAGGTGCCGGAGCGGGACTCCTGAAAAATCCTGCCAAGATCGGTCGCATTTTTCATAAACTCTCAAAGACTCTCCGGGTCCCCGTAACAGGTAAAATTCGACTGGGATGGGATGACAAATCACATAATTACCTGGAGGTCGTCAGGATTCTTGAAGACAACGGCGCCTCTCTTATAGCCGTTCACGGCCGAACGAGATCGCAATTCTTTAACGGCAGGGCTAATTGGGATGCAATTGCTGAAATCAGGCAGACTGTAAAGATCCCGGTAATTGGAAATGGAGATGTAAAGTGTGTGGCTGATATCGAACGAATGAAAAAGAATACAGGATGCGATGGGGTGATGATTGGACGGGCCGCAATAGGTCACCCCTGGATTTTTCAACGTAAGGACAGGGATCAGATTGCACATTTCGATAAGATAGAAATTATCCGGCGACACTTATCGCATATGCTGGAATACTATGGAAGTGATACCGGTATTATCCTTTTCCGTAAACATGCAATCAAGTATATTATGGGCATGCCTAACGCAACGGAATTGCGCCCACGTCTTGTAACCTGCAATAGTTCTGAAGAAATTATCGATCTTATTGCATCTCATTTTGACCGTATTCAGAAACATGTGGCTGCGTAATTATTATTTCATTGTGGACGCTGATGAACACGGATTTTTAGTATTTTCATTTAGACAGGATTGACAGGATAGACAAGATAATACTGAGAATTAAAACAAGTAATTTTGTAAGATTATCAAATAGTAAATGCTTTACGGAGACTTAACAGAGAAGATTATAGAGAATCTGAATAAAATTCATGAAGTACAATTGGTTAATTATCTCAAAGCCGTTAATAAAGAAGTTGGTATACTTTTAAATTTCGGCAAAGAAAAACTGGAATTTAAGAGAAAAGTCTTAAAATTGTGAAAAATGGGACTAGTTGTATAAAATAGGTTAGATAAATGAAATCAAAATATCCTGTAAATCCTGTCTAATAACAGAAGGGAAAGTATGAAGACCGGTGTAATATTAATTTCGCATGGCAGTAAATTGAGTAGCGGCAACGACGGATTATTTAAGGTGACAGAGATGCTCCGCGCGATGAACCGATGGGATATCGTAGAAGCCGCCTTTCTGCAATTGGCAGAGCCAGGATTCCCTGAAGTTGTAAAAAAAACCGTGGAAAGTGGAGCGAATCGTATTGTAGTAATGCCCCTCTTGTTATTTAAAGGGAATCACGTCTATAAAGACATCCCGGAAATGCTGGAAATCGAGAAGAAGAAATATCCTCACGTCGAGTTTATCTATTCTAACAATATTGGCGCTGATGAGCGAATTGCCCTCATTGCGGCTGACCGTATTCATGAAGTGTTGATAGAAAAACAGTATGGGAGCAGGCAGCGTATCGAACAACCGCAAGCGATCGTTGACGAAAGTTTTGAAATTATAAATAACCTGGTCGATTTGGAGTCAGTACCCGAACTGCACAGACCAATTATCCAACGCGCTATCCATGCTACGGGTGATACAGAATATGCATATAATTTGGTTTTCCATCCCAGGGCAGTTGAAGCGGGCATTCACTCATTAAGAAGTGGTAAAAACATTGTTACGGATGTAAATATGGTGAAGTCTGGAATCAGTAAGAGCCCTGTTGAAAAATTTGGGGGCAAAATCGTTTGTAAGATTTCGGACAGATCCATTACTGACGAGGCTAAACGCTTGGGTAAGACCCGCGCCATCGTGGCTATGCAACATTCCATCGATGAGATGAAAGACGGTATTGTGGCTATTGGAAATGCCCCCACTGCCTTATTTGAGCTTATTGACCTGATAAAAAAAGGATTAGCACAACCCGCCCTGGTAGTTGGTATTCCTGTGGGCTTTGTAGGGGCAGTCGAGGCAAAACATGCGTTAAAGGATATTCCCATACCTTACATAACCAACACCAACCGGAAGGGTGGAAGCGCCGTGGCAGTGTCGATTGTAAACGCTATTATAACGTTGGCCAAAGAACAACGAGGAAAATAACAGGAAGGGATACGTGAGGAGAAAAGAGAAAGGAACAATCATATGTCAACCGGGAACGATTGGCCTACTACCAAAAAAATTTTCGGATTTACCATGATAATATCAAATCCACCATCCATCATAATTAATAGGACAAACGTCCCCGCTTGTCACGATAAGGCATTTCATTATTTATTTCTTTTTTTCTGTCATAAATACTGATAAGATATTTTTACCGTTAATGTGTATTTATGACTTTAAGAATTTAGGATCTAAATAAATTTTTAAAAAATTATTTATGCCTTTACAATTTGGCTACACAACGGGAAGTTGCGCCACTGCTGCGGCCAAGGCGGCTGCAATCGGGTTATTTAAGGGGAACATTCCTGATGAAGTAGAAATCGATACCCCGGCAGGTATTAAAATTAAGCTTAAAATACTCGATAAGCAATTATCAGACAATACGGCATGTTGTGCTGTACAGAAAGATGCCGGAGATGACCCGGATGTGACGAACGGATGTATGGTGTATGCACGGGTTGTTCAGGCTTTTAGCGAAACCATTGAAATTGATGGTGGTGAAGGCGTGGGTCGGGTGACAAAGCCAGGGTTGCAGGTACCTGTGGGTCATGCGGCGATTAACCCTGTACCGAGAAGCATGATTGAGAATGCGGTCAGAGGAGTTATTGGTAATAGCGCAGGAGCAAAGGTTATAATCTCAGTACCCAATGGAAAGGTTTTAGGAGAGAAGACATTTAATCCAAAGCTCGGCATCATTGGCGGGATTTCAATCATTGGAACCACAGGGATTGTGAAACCCATGTCAGAAGACGCCTACAAGACCTCTTTACTGTGCGGACTTGATATTGCTAAGGGAATTGGATACGAAACGGTAGCGCTGGTGCCGGGCAGTCTGGGTGAGCGCGCCATATTAAATCTGGTAAACATCCCCAAAGACCAGATCATTCAGATAAGCAATTTTGTTGGTTTTATGCTGGACGCAGCCCGAGAAAGGCGCTTTAAGAAGATCATTCTCGCAGGGCATCCGGGTAAATTGGTAAAGTTGTTACGTGGTGATTTTCATACACACAGCGCCGTCTCAAAACCTGCAAATGATATTCTCATTGATATTATCATTCAGCATTGTCACAACCAATTGACCACCCCTCTTTCCCCTCCTTCGCAAGGCGGGGATGCAGGGGAGGTAAAAACTTTCCAAAAAAAGAAGTTTTTACAAAGTACTACTATAGAGCCGCAGGTACAAAATGGGGATCAGGAATCGGGGGGCAGGGGACAGAAGCCCGAAGTGAGAAACCCGGCCCCTATAAGTGAACTCGATGAAAGCGAGAATACCTTACAAGGGAATACTACCTTTGAAAGTTCCCCTCTACCAAATGAAATATTTAACCGGCTGAAAGAGGTTTCAACGGTAGAAGGAATTGTTGAATTATTAAGAGATTATCAATGTATGTTTATAATGGATGAAGTTGCAGAGAGGGTTGAAGCAAAGGTACTCGAATTTTACCGGGCTAAACAGCCGTTCTCCACAATAGAGGTTGGCGTAATTTTATTTGATATGAAAGGTGCAATTATAGGTATTTCCGATAGTGCTCAATCATGGTTGAATCTTACAAAAACAAGGTCATTATCGTAGGGTGCGGACCGGGATTAAAGGCTTATATTTCACCGAAAGCCCTCTACAACATTAAAAAGGCAGATATCCTCGTGGGAAGCCGACGCTTATTAAAGCTTTTTCCCGGTGTAGATGCAGAAAAAATAATCTTAGAGAAGAATTATAGTGTCCTGGTAAAAAAGGTTGCCGACTGGAGTGCTAAAAAACAGGTTGTGGTTCTGGTGAGTGGTGATCCGTGTTTCTTCAGTTATGCAAAAACGATTGTAAAGAAGCTGGGTCGTGAATCTTGCACAATTATTCCTGGAATTAGCAGCATACAGCTAGCCTTTGCAGCCGTTGGGGAAAGCTGGGATGACGCCTGTTTTGTTAGTTTGCACGGAAGAAATGACGAATATGCCCAACTCATTAAAAAAGTCAGAGAACATGGGAAGGTTGGAATTCTAACGGACCGTGAAAATACGCCTGCCGTTATTGCCCGGCAGTTATTAAAAAGCGGAATCCAGGAGAGACAGCTGTTCGTGTGCGAAAATCTTTCCCTTCCTGAAGAATCTGTTCGTGAGACAGATTTAGTCTCAGCGGCACATTTAAAAACAAACGGCGCATCTGTAGTGATTATAAAAAAATATTAAAATGGAACCTGGTAACTTCTACGGCATTGGATTGGGTCCCGGAGATCCCGAACTCCTTACACTACAGGCGATTCATACCATTCAAAAGGTAGATTGTATCTTTGTCCCGAAATCTGATACGAAAGAAGATAGTTTAGCATTAGAGATCGTTAAGGATTATGTAAGAGGGAAAAGGGTAACCGAACAGGTCTACCCTATGACAAAGGACAAATCCATACTCAATACCGCCTGGCTTAAAGCCGCAGAAGAGGTTCATGCCGAAGTTGCAAAAGGATGCGATGTAGCTTATCTAACCTTGGGTGATCCCATGACATTCAGTACCTATATATATTTGCTGCGTCATTTAAGCGCCATGCTGCCAGAACACGTCATACATACAATACCCGGTATTACCTCATATAATGCCGCTGCATGTATGGCCAATTATCCACTATTGACGGGCGACGAGCAGCTGGCAGTGGTTCCCGTACCAAAGGACATTACGGAATTGCGTCCCATCTTAGAAGCATTTGATACAGTTATTCTGATGAAGGTGGCCAAGAAGCTGGACGAGGTGATTCAATTACTGGAAGAGATGAAGCTTTCTGGAAATGCCTTATTCGCCTCTTATATCGGGCAAAAAGACGCCTATCTTACTTGTGACGTCGTATCGTTAAAGGGCAGCGGAAGGGGCTACATGTCAGTATTAATCGTGAAGCAAGTGCGGCATTAATTCACTATTTAAAGCAATCATTGAACATCGACAGCTTCAAGCACAATATTCTTTTCGATAATGTTTTCGCCACGCAAAATCTTGACTCTGATTTTGTCACCTACCTCATAACGGGATATTTCTCTAATCAAATCATCCGGTTCATTAAGCTTTACCCCTTCAATCTCAACAATAACATCGCCCAATATGACACTTCCGGTTCTACTCCAGATAGTACCCTGTAAACCAGCTTTATAAGCTGCACTTCCGGGGAAAACTTCCATGATAATCGCCCCTTGTATTCCGAAACGTGCAGCAATATTTCTTGGTATAAGGGTAATTCCCAGTCCGGGACGTTCTACTCTACCTTTTACAATTAGTTGAGAAGCTATCCGATTTATTGTATCTACAGGAATGGCGAACCCAATACCTGCGCTGGTACCACTAGCGCTCAAAATTGACGTATTCATTCCGATGATTCGGCCAAAGGAATCAAGCAGAGGTCCACCAGAATTCCCTGGGTTAATGGCAGCGTCTGTTTGTATAACGTCAAAGATGGTTCGTCCGGTCATTGACTCAATGGTCCGACCCAAAGCGCTTATGATGCCCGTTGTCAGGGTTAAATCCAATCCAAACGGATTACCGAGCGCCAGCACTTTTTGCCCAACCTCAAGATTCGAGGAACTGCCAATCATTACTGGTTTTAACTTTGATGGGGGGGCATCGATTTTTAATACCGCGACCTCATGGTCAGGATCGGCACCTACAAGGCGAGCTGTCCATACGGAACCGTCATGCAACGTTACGTCCACCTCGTTCGCTTCATAAATCACATGAAAGTTTGTTACGACATGGCCCTTTTCATCCCAGACAAATCCGGACCCCGAACCTCGTGGAATCTTAAAGATATCGAGGGTAAACAAATCCCTGCGTACTTGTCTGTTCGTAATATAAACAACCGAAGAGGAGGCCGTTTTGAACACCTTTATCGTTGCAAGTTCATCTTCACTCAATTTACCAGGGGCCGGAGTTACATGCCGAAGTCCTATTTTTTCCTTCGATAATGACAAATTCGTCCTGCTTAAGGATATCAAAGTAAAAAAAACAATAACTAACGGTATTAATTTTTGATGTTTCTTATTCATTTGAGTGCCTCTTTTCTGAAAAATGCGAAAATTTTTTTCTTAGCGCCTATTGATATCTTTATTCTATAATCGTCGCCATGTTATTTTATGACATCGCTGGTGCCAAGCAGAATCAGCGGCCTGCCTCCTGGCAAGACACTTCATATTTTTACTACTTCATGACAAATACGCGTAACCTTTTCTTGCCAAATCGCAAGGCCTTTTTGTGCGATTCCATCCATATCTCTATTCGTCTCCCTTTGACCGCCTTGCCAACGTCTTCTGCCCTGAAAACCTTGTTCCCAAACCCTTCTATTTTTAACTTTGTTCCAAGCGCTATCATCTTCGGGTCCACAGCAACGGTACCGTGCGAGGCTACTTTTCCACTTTTGGTTATTCCATAGGCTTTATGCCTTGGAGTTTTCCCCGTGCATTTTTTGCAATTATCATAAGCCCTTACCGTCATAAGATACACTTCAGCCGAAACTGTTTTCAGTGGTAAAAGCATAAAAAAGAGTATATAAATAATCTGATGAATTGCATTGCCAGAAATCTGTGGTTTCAAACGTTTTTTCATCGGACTGATGGTTGCCTCACTGGAGCCTTTAGAAACGTAAAAAAACGACCTTCAACAGAATTGGTACAAACACTATTTATCCCTGCTTATGTTTGATCAGCCTATCTCTTGGCGAGACACTTACTATTCTATATTCTTAAAACGTAACATCTGTTTTTATCTTTTCTATAATTACCTTCATGGTATTTTATGACATAGCGGATGTCAAACAGAATAGGCAGCGCTACTCTGAAACCCGAAAGATATTTTAGATATAAGATTGAATTTTTTATTCCACTGAATCATAGTATTCCATTGTAAAAACTTCTTTTTTATGCAAAATCTATAGTTCAAAATCACCTAGGCAACAATCATTGCTTGTGCAATTTCCCTTGCTTTCGGCTCGCCATAGAGCAACTCTACCAATTTTAATGCAAACTCCAGAGCAGTCCCCGGTCCACGACTGGTGATGCACGTACCGTCCACGACTACGCGTGTTTCCGCAGCACTGGTATCTTCGAGTTGTTGGATAAAGTTAGGATGAGAGGTTGCTCGACGTTGACCCAAAAGACCGTGGTGCTGAAGTACAACTGCCGGAGAGGCACAGATCGCCGCATACAATCGTCCATCCAGCTGTTGACGCTTTAAGATTTTCTCCAAATCCTTCGAGTCACGCAGGTGTTCCGCCCCGGGCATACCACCAGGCAAGGCAATTAAATCATAGGTGCCATTCACACAATCTGCAATGAGTATATCAGCAACTAATTTCACCCCACGAGATGCAGTGACCTGCAATTTGTCAACAGAAGCGACAGTTACTGATGCACCTGCCCGCCGTAAGACATCAATGATGCACACTGCCTCTATTTCTTCCGTACCATCGGCAATGGGAACCAATACTTTTTTGGACATATCATGCTCCGACTATCTCTTTCTAAGAATTTTAGCTATACGTTTACTATTCGTCTTTTTTGTTAACAAAATTGAGTGAAGCAGAATTGATGCAATAGCGGAGCCCGGTTGGTGGCGGGCCATCGTTAAATACGTGTCCAAGATGCGCATCACACCGGCCGCACGAAACTTCTGTTCTTGTCATACCAAAGCTTGTGTCCGTAGTCGTTTTAATGTTTTGTTCAGAGATCGGCTCCCAAAAGCTTGGCCAGCCTGTTCCGGAATCGAATTTTGCCTCTGACCTGAACAAATCATTGCTACAACAGACACATTGAAATATCCCCTTTTCTTTAAAATTGTTGTATTTGCCTGTAAATGGTGGTTCTGTTCCTTTTTTTCTGGTGATCTTATATTGTTCCGGTGTAAGTATCCGTTTCCACTCTTCGTCGCTTTTGATTATTTTCTCAGGCATGGATGTCCCCTTCTTGTCAAAAACCTTGGAATTACTTTCTGCCAATGTCTCTGTTTGCTTTTCAGTGGTTTTGGCTTTATTGCATGCAAGCAAGCTACTTGAAAATAAAAACAGAATGAGAAGCAAACGGGACTTTACAAGTCTATTAGTCACAAAAAACTCTCTTCTGGATGTTCATGCTTCTTCTGTCCATGCTTAGACATCAAACAATTAGTTTCTCCCGCTCAATGGGGAGACAAGGTGGAGCTAGGGTGAAGGAGAACGGCTGATCACCCTCCCCTACCCCTCACATCAAGGGCAATGTCATTGAATTAAGATAATATGTCGCCCTTTCAGGGCTAAAAATATTATTAAATCCTTATCCCAGGGCTGACGCCCTGGGCTATACCCTGCCAGCCCTTCGGGCTTTGCCCAGAAGAGAAACACTCTCTCGCTTAATTCAATGACATTACCCGTTAAGGAAGGGAAAGTTGTAATTTGTGCTGCTGCCGAAAACCTGATTTAATCCCGGCAATAAAAGTCATCCTCCATCCTGACGGAAATCAATCAGGACGGGTGGTTTGAGTAATGGTTCCTCGAAAAGCCGTAGGGCTGTTTCCAGGACTGCATGTTGACGCTTTGAGTCTCCTGGTGTATCCAGAGGGTAGCCGTGGCGAAATGGCACGAACAGGGCACGTGGTGGGCGTACGCGTTCTGCAACCTCCCGCAAGAGTTGGATTGCTACTGTTGAGATTCCCTGCCGCTCCAGTTCTGCCGCAATCAGACCCACGGTCTGGTTACACATCGGTCAGACCGGAACCAGGAGAACTGCATCGACACCGTCATCTATCAGCAATCGTGCTACTTCAGGTGCCGTATATTGTATCAAACGTCCTGGCGCTGTGATCGAGCCCATAAAGGAAATATGCCGGTGATTTACTGAATCTATGCGTCCTGTCTTCACAAGTTCATTCACCCGGTCGATTGGAAAGGCAAGGTTTGGATCCTGGCGTATCCCGGAGTGATTAAAGGATTCGCTTCGATGCGTGTCAACCAAAGTTGCAACGTTAGTGTCATTCGGGATTTCACGAAAACCCGGATCACCCCCGCGAATAGATTCGTCGAATGGGGCCTGATTGGGGAGTACGAAACCTGCACTGGAAATCAGGGCTAACCGGCACCTGCTGAGCGGTTTGCTCAATGGCACCCATGGAACCGGATCAATCCGTCGCCACGGATATGCCTTAAGAAACAACCGCACTGGAATAGTAAACTCGTTCAGTTCACCCATGACGTATCTCCTTCAGTACCGATGATAAATAGTGCTTTTTTGCTGATTTTATAAATTTATTTTTAGGAATTTCAAACAAAAATTTCCTCCCCCTTAATCCCCCCGCTGAGGGGGACAGCCAATTGTCCCCCGCTGGCGGGGATGAAGGGGGGTGGACTCCTGTCAGGAAAATTTGTATTTATAAGTCGCCGAAGGCCTAATTCAAAAAGTAGCTGAAGACCTAATTTGCAATGTAATTACACAAATCCCTTAGTCCTCAGAACGGAGAATAGGCCGTCGCGTGCGTTTTGTCTCACCCCTGTGGCGCTTGGATTCCAAACGAAGCTTTTTCGAAGAAGACGTAGGCCTTGTTTTACGACGAAGTTTCGGCTTTTCAGCAGCCTTGTGAATCAATTCAATCAGGCGGTCAATCGCATCCTGACGGTTACGTTCTTGCGTGCGGAACCGCTGAGCGTTTATGATGAGTACACCATCTTCGGTAATACGCTTACCAGCGAGGCGAACCAGACGTTCGCGGACATCACCAGGAAGGGAGTGAGAGTTGTGCACGTCGAAACGAAGTTGCACGGCCGTAGCAACCTTGTTGACATTTTGTCCTCCGGGACCAGAAGAGCGAATGAATGCCAGCCGAATTTCATCCTCATCAATTGAAATAGTGCGTGTAATCCGGATCATGTTTTTTTTCTTGCCCACAATGAACAACAGGCGTGCGGTCTCCCGGCGCACGCATAGCCGCAACAAAAATTTTTACCATGGAGTGGTGGAGTAGTGCTGTGAAGATAATTCCTGTAATCCATTACTCCACTACTTCATACCAAAATAGATTTGCTGTAGCGATAGAAAACTTACACAAAAAGAAGTTTTAAAGGGTAATACTATAAATATTGGAGAAATCTCAGTGCTCCTGGTTTTTTGTCGGTTGAACGCCTTTCAACTCTCACTAATTGTAACCTTCGTCATGATATCCCCCTGGCGAATTGCATTGACAACATCCTGGCCGTCGACCACTTTACCAAAGACTGTATGCATGCCGTTGAGGTGTGGCTGCGGCGAGTGTGTAATAAAGAATTGGCTGCCGTTCGTGTTCGGACCGGCATTGGCCATCGAAATCACACCGGTGTCATGGGTCAGGGGATTGCCTTTTACTTCATCTTCAAACTTATATCCAGGTCCGCCTCTCCCACTGCCGGTGGGATCACCACCCTGAATCATGAAGTTGCTGATCACCCGGTGAAATGATACACCATCATAAAATCCCTCTTGGGCTAGGAAGACGAAGTTGTTGACCGTTTTGGGGGCGTATTTTGGATATAACTCTATTTTAATCGTACCCCTGCTGGTCTCAATTGTTGCATGGTAGGTTTTCTGTGGGTCGATCTGCATTGCTGGTGGGGTGCTCCACTGTTTGTTGGACAAGGTGACTCCTTTCTAGAGAAACATATTTTAAAAATCTAAATCTGTAAATGTTTTTATGAAACGCAATACTCTATCCTTCTATGGTATGTGTGGTTCTGAAACCCCGGCTTCATGAAATGTGGCCATTTCAGTTAATAATTTTACTCCTGCTTCTACCAGGTTCATACCCAAAGCGGCACCGGTTCCTTCACCGAGCCTCATGTTTAAATCGAATAATGGGATTTTGTTCAATAGCTTCAACATTATCCCGTGTCCCTTTTCTGCTGAAACGTGGGAGGCTATAAGGTATTTGTTTACTTTTGGCTCGATCGCATGGGCTATCAGGGCGCCAGCCGTCGAAATAAAACCATCCAGAATTACTGGAATACGATAACGAGCCGCGCCTAAACACAAACCAGCAAGTCCGCCAATCTCGTACCCGCCAACCTTCGCCAGTACGTCTATCGGATCATGAGGATTCGGTTGATTCGTATCGATTGCCTTTTTTATTACACGAATCTTTCTCTGGAACGACTCTTCATCCAAACCCGTTCCCCGGCCTGTTACCGAATCAGCATCCATTTGGCCTAAAACAGCAAGTATGGCGCTGCTCGGGGTCGTATTGGCAATCCCCATATCTCCCGTACCAACAATATCAATCCCTTCTTCAAGTTCTTCCTCAATCAATTCAATACCAGCCTCAATAGACCGAACTGCCTCTTCTCTTGACATTGCGGGGCCAAAAGCCATATTCTTTGTACCAAAGCCAACCTTCTTTATCTTTAAAGAAGGATTCTTTTCAACTTGTGATGCAACCCCGCAGTCAACCACAATCACCCTCGCACCGATATGACGTGTAAGGACATTAATAGCGGCCCCCCCTTCTATAAAATTCCGTACCATTTGTCCGGTGACTTGCTGCGGAAAGGCACTGACACCCTCTTCCACAACACCATGGTCACCTGCCATGGTAAATATTTTCTTATGGTTTATTTTGCAATTTACACCGCCTTTTATGGTTGCATATATCGTTGCCAGCTCTTCCAGTCTCCCCAGACTACCTTTTGGTATGGCAAATGTTTTAAATTTTGATGCAATTTCACCATGGGGATCCAAGTGAACCTCTTCTATATGATCCAGGGTATGTTTTAGTAGTTTCATTATAAAGTTTCTGTAATAAAGAAGTTATACCAATAACCTTGATTAAAGTTTTTTCAAATATGACCGATAATAATAGTTGATTAGTATACTATTTAAAGGAGTTGAAAATACAGATATTTTAAAAACAGTTATTACAGATTTTATATGTCAAAACAGTATATTTCAAGCAAATTTAACACAAATAATCACTCCCATCAGACAGAATATGCCTTGTTGAATGGTGGTATTATCAACGAGGAACAACTGGATAAGGCAAGGGAAATCCAGAAAAAAGAAGCTATTCAACTTGAAGAGGTTCTTGTTAACCTGGGATATACGACTTATTCAGACATCATTCAATGTCTGGCAGCCCAATATGATTTACCGGTAATCGATTTGGATAAAACCATAATATCTCCGGAAATGATATATTTGTTGCCAGTATCACTTATAAAGAAACATGGTATTGTGCCTGTTTCAAAAAATAACGGTAACATTACTCTCGCCGTAAGTAGTCCGCCAGACATTGGATTTATAGACAATCTGCGCTTTATGCTTAATGCGGATATCAAATGCGTTCTTGCCCCACCAGACACCATAAAGAACACTATCCGTAAATGTTTTGAAATGGAACCTTGTGAAACCGTTGATACCCTGCTGAAGGAACTCACAGTCCGTGAAACACCTGTCGGCGAGAGAGAGGTTGAACAGACAGATAAGCCACATGGGGAGGCGAAAGCAGTTGAAGATGAAGGTCCTGTTATCCAACTGGTTTCTTTGATTATCAATAAAGCCGTTGCCTCCCGCGCCAGCGATATTCACGTAGAACCCCTTTCCAATAGATTGCGCATACGATACCGTATCGATGGCGTATGCCAGGAGGTGGATGTTCTTCCGAAACATCTTCAGGATTCTATTATTTCCCGAATTAAAATACTGGCGAATATTGATATCTCAGAGAAGAGAAGACCGCAAGACGGGCGCATCAGTCTCAGACATGCAGGCAAAGAGTTGGATGTTCGTGTATCTTGCCTGCCGTCTATTTATGGAGAAAGCGTGGTCATGCGCCTCCTTGAAAAATCGGCAATCCTGATAAATTTAAAAAATCTTGGATTTTGTGAAAATGATTATAGGCTATTTTATTCCATTATCAAAAGACCGCATGGCATAGTGCTGATTACCGGCCCTACGGGAAGCGGCAAAACAACTACTTTATATGCTGCTATAAACGAACTGAATAAAACTGACACAAAGATTATTACAGCGGAAGATCCTGTGGAGTATACCCTTCCGGGCGTTAATCAAGGGGAGGTAAATGAAAAGATCGGCTTTAATTTTCCTACTATTTTAAGAACCATGCTCCGTCAGGATCCAAATATTATCCTTGTTGGTGAGATCCGCGATATCGAAACAGCCGATACTGCCATTGCAGCAGCCCTGACAGGACACCTTGTACTCAGTACTCTCCATACCAATGATGCCCCTTCTGCCATAACGAGACTGATTGATATGGGTATAAAACCCTTTCTTGTCGCTACGTCTTTGCAGGGTATCATGGCTCAGCGTTTGGTCAGGGTGATTTGTACAAATTGTAAGGAACCCGTTCAATATACCCCAGAACAATTGTTAGAAATGGGATTTGAGACAGAAACCCTGAAAGATTTTTCATTCTATAAAGGAAAGGGTTGCAAGAACTGCAATAATATAGGGTATCGAGGCAGAATGGGTATCTACGAACTGGTAGATATGAATGAAACTTTACGAGATATGGCCTACCGAATGGCTACAACAAATGATATCAGGGAGGTCGCCAGAACACTGGGAATGACAACACTAAGAGAAGATGGGTTGAGAAAGGTAAAAGATGGTAAAACCACTCTGGAAGAGGTGTTTAGGATCACGGGAATAGAAGATTAGCACAAACAAAGCCTTTAAAGTAATGAAATAGCTTGATTATGCAGATACAAGAGAACAAAAAGATAGATTTAAAGACAGGAGCAAAGATAAGGCTCTTAGGGCAGTTATTGAAAGACAAAGGATTTGTTACGGAAGACCAGATCCAGGAAGCATTGCTTGTTCAAAAACAGCGAGGTGGCTTGCTTGGTGACATCCTGGTCAGTCTTCATTACGTAACCAATAAGCAGATTATGCAGACATTGAGCGAGCACCTGGGGTTAGAGATTGTAACCATTGAAAACATGGAAATACCGGAAGAAATTATTCATCTGGTACCACATGCCATCGTTCATCTGTATCGTATAATTCCCGTAGGCTTTAAAGACAATATCCTCACTGTCGTTCAGGAAGATCCCTTAAATTTTGAAACCATAGATGATCTGAGATTACTACTCAGGTATTCGATAAAACCTGTCCTTTGCAACAGAGATGAGGTTCTTCGTGCCTTGGAGAAGTATTATCCAAAAAAGCATGAATCTGTGGAACAATTATTATCAGAATTTAAAAAGGACACGTCTTGTCCGGAAACTATCAATGGAGAGTATATTGATATTGAAGAACTCAGGAAGATGGCTGATGCTGCTCCTGTAAAGAAGTGGGTTGGTCTTATGTTTTTGGATGCCGTTTTGAACAAGGCCAGCGATATCCATTTTGAAGCCTTTGAAGACGGATTTAGGGTCAGGTACCGGATAGATGGCGTGCTTTACGAGAAGATTTCTCCGCCAAGACAATTAGGGATACCGATTACTTCAAGAATAAAGGTCATATCGGGTATGGACATTTCCGAACGCAAATTACCTCAGGATGGACGCATTCAATTAAATGTTGGTGGAACGCCCATAGACATGCGGGTTTCCACACTCCCTACGAAATACGGGGAAAGCATTGTCATGCGTCTGCTGAATAAATCGGCTGTATCGCTTAATCTGGATACCTTAGGATTGAATTCTGAAGAACTGAAATTAATGTGCCAATTACTGAATAAACCAAACGGAATAATCCTTGTTACAGGTCCAACCGGCTCGGGAAAAACAACAACCTTGTATGCAGCATTAAATTATTTAAACGATGTTGGCACAAAGATTATTACTACGGAAGATCCCGTTGAATATAATATTGATGGTCTCATTCAGGTACAGATAAATCCGTCTATCGGCGTTGTTTTTGCAAATTGTCTGAGGGCAATTTTAAGACAAGATCCTGACATTATTCTGGTTGGTGAAATACGGGATGAAGAATCAGCCAGAATTGCCATACAAGCCTCGTTAACGGGGCATCTGGTTTTCAGTACGCTGCATACCAATGATGCCCCTACCACGGTAACTCGTTTAATTGACATGGGCATTAAACCGTATTTGATTGCTGCTACGGTAGAGGTTGTTATTAGTCAACGGTTAGTACGTAAGATTTGTGTATCCTGTAGGGAGGAATACGAGCCTTCAGAAGAGTCTTTAATGGAACTCAATCTTACAAAGGTAGATGTTACAGGGAAAAAGTTTTTCAGGGGCAAAGGCTGTAATAATTGTAATAAAATAGGCTATAAGGGACGTATAGGAATATTTGAAATCATGGTTATAAACAACGAAATACGACGGTTGATTACCGAACACGCAAATACAAACACAATTAGAATGACGGCAAAAAAAAATGGAATGAAGATCTTGCGGGAGAGTGGATTAATGGCAATAGAGAACGGATTAACAACGATTCAGGAAGTTGTAAGGGAAACAATGTTAGTGTAATTTTACGGTAAGAGACTTGCAAGGCGAAACCCCAGATCAGTTAAAAACAATATGCAAGGTTTCATTGAAATGCTTCTATGAATAAATGGCTATAAGGTTAAATGTTTGTGTGGTTAATAACCATGCAGTCATTTGACCATCCAACATCGAAAACTTGACTCACATATAATGATAAATCGTGGATAAAGATTTTTAATCTTTAAACCAAAATTGAAGGAGTTTGCCAATGGCTGTTTTTCAATATAATGCCGTTGATAACAGAGGAAAGACTGTAAAGGACAGAATTGAGGCACCCACATCAGATGAGGCGATTGCGAAGATACGTGGGTTGGGCTACTATCCCACTGGTATGAAAGAGGTCCACGTTCGCCAGAAATCCGGTGAAATATCCGCCACAAACATGCCTTCCAAAAAGCGCGGGGAGATATCGATCTCTTTGGGTGGGGTTAAATCGAAAGAATTAACCGTTTTTACGCGTCAACTATCAACGCTCCAGGACGCAGGTCTGCCCATCATACGCGGTTTAAAGATACTCGCATCTCAAATGAAGAAAGGGTTACTAAAGAAAACAACATTAAAAGTCATAGAAGATATTGAGGGAGGGAACACCCTCTCCGGAGCGCTTGCAAAACATCCAAGGGTTTTTGATAAACTGTATATTAATATTGTAAGGGCCGGAGAGGTGAGTGGTTCACTGGACGTTATTTTACAGCGGTTAGCTGATTTCCGTGAAAAAATAGAGCGGCTTGTCAGAAAAATAATCAGCGCCATGATATATCCCACCGTTGTTGCGATTGTTGCCGCAGGTATTTTAATCGGCCTCATGATTTTTATCATACCAAATTTTGCAAAGATTTTTGATGAATTGAATTTGGAGCTACCTACTCCTACCAAAATGCTCATTACCTTTAGCATGATTTTAAAGACTCAATGGATGTTTATCCCTTCTGTACCTTTTGGTGCTTTTGTACTCTATAAGATTGCAGGAAAGATAAAAAAAGTACGGTTGTTAATAGACAAAACCAAATTTAAATTGCCTATCTTTGGGACGATTATAAATAAATCTACCGTTTCGAGGTTTACCCGTACGCTTGCTACTCTGACTTCCAGTGGGGTACCCATATTGGATGCACTCAATAATGTCAAGGAGGCTTCAGGAAATGCGGCTATGGCGCAAGCCATCCAGCATGTCCACGACAGTATCCGTAGCGGAGAAAGTATTACGAAGCCTTTGCGCGCTTCTAAGATTTGCAACGAGATGGTAGTCAATATGGTGGAGGTGGGAGAAGAAACAGGGGAATTGGATAAAATGCTCACAAAGGTGGCGGATAATTATGACGACGAAGTGGACAGGGCTGTAGAGGCAATGGTCAGCCTGATAGAGCCTATTATGATTGTATTTCTTGGTGGATCGGTTGGTTTCATCGTGATTGCCATGTTTGTACCACTGATAAAATTGATGCAGGGCATTGGCGGCCAATAACCTATTTTTGTTTGCAGTAACAGTTCAGCCCACAGCATAGAACGCCGAGACTTCGTCGTGAGCTCAGTCGAACGATCGCAGAAAGTTTTAGAGGGTAAACAGAAAATATTGTGCGGATTTTCCCCTTTTTATTTGTTTCTCTGCGTTCTCCGCGCCCTCTGGCTCAAAAATTTCTTATTAAGCGACGCCGTGATGTTTCGGTGTGTCCCCACACCGAGACGTATGTACATTTCCATGTTATTTTGTTTCGGTGAGAGGACTCACCGAAACATCTAAAATATTTTCATGGTTTCAGGGTGCCGCAAAAGCGGCATGATGACTGCGGTGAACTATTATCTTTTGCAAAATCATTGTACTATAAAAACAAATAGGACATCTAAAGATGTATAACCAAAAGGGGTTCTCCCTCATTGAGATGATAGTGGCTGTAGCCATAATTGCTACTTCAGCTGGAATTGCTATTCCTGTCTATGTCAGCATGAAACCATCAATTTGGTTAAGCGGGGCAACCAGACAAATTATGGGTGATCTGATGTGGGCAAGAATGCAGGCAATCAGCCAGAATAATCAATTTAGGATATTTTTTTTAGAAGACAATCATCGGTATAAGATTCTGGATGATGACAATAATAACGGCAATATTGACGATGGAGAATTGACGGTGATAAAAGATATTCAAGATGAATATCGCGATGTAACTTTTATTTCAACGAACGACCCCGTTTTCAATCCCAGGGGGAATGCATCGAATTTACCTGTTATAACCCTTACAAATTCTCACGGACAAAAAAAGGTAGAAGTTGTTATTACGGGTCAGGTCAAGCAAGTCAAGATAGAGTAACGTGTTTAAATAAACTGAGTCTTCAGAAAATAGTGTGGCTATAAAAACTTATTATAATTACTTTAACCCGTAGGGGAAAAATGTTCATAGGCAGGCAATTTATTGCCTGTTTATAGGTATATAAAAATAAAGTCCCGTAGGGACGATCGGGCATAAAGGATTATCTATGGCAAACACCTATATAAATATTCTTATTCATACAGTTTTTAGCACAAAAAATCGTGAATCTTGGCTTTCTTCTTCACTTCGTGAACGACTCTATCCTTATATGTGTGGTATTGCAAGGGGGAATGGTTTGAAAGTCCTTTGTATTGGAGGCACAGACAACCATATCCATATTTTATTGTCATCGGATTCAACCACTTCGATTGCAAAGGCAATTCAATTTATCAAAGGTGGTTCATCAAAGTGGATTCACGAGACGTTTTCAGAACTGAGACTATTTTCATGGCAAGAAGGGTATGGTGCTTTTAGCATAGGTATTTCAAATGTAGATGAAACGAAGAAATATATTGAAAATCAAGAGAAACATCATAGTAAGGAAAGCTTTCATGATGAATATTTAAAATTTCTTAGAAAAAATAAGATAGATTTTGATGAAAAATATATGTGGGGATAAAGACTAAGGTACAATCCAATCGTCCCTACGGGACTAATTTTTTATATTATTAAAGCACAGGCAATAAATTGCCTGCCTAGTATTATATGCCCCTAATGGGGCTAAAAGAATTCGTATTTTAACATTAGTTGTATTGTGGTGACTTTTTTGTAAATTTCCATAACAGTGGGTATTCTACCCACACAAAAGTCGGAAGAACCAATAAACTTCAATAATCATGCAAAATACTTTGAAATTACACCATGATAAAGGCTTTATGATGATAGAGGTTATACTAGCGATAGCCATTATCGCCATCGGATTGTTTGCCGTAATGAGTTTGACAGCCATAGTGATAAAAGGTAATGCGCATAGCAAAATGGTTACCACTGCAACAACCTTGGCACAGGACAAGATAGAATATTTTAAAGGGATAGGTTACGATAATGTATTAGGAACTTATACAGTCTATACTGATTATTATTTGGAGGCAATTGTGCAGCCCGATACTCCGGGCACGAATACAAAAACCATTGACGTTAAAGTGTACTGGAATCCGGGAACTACAACGTCAATCCATAAAGTTGAATTGAAAACTATTCTTGCAAAATAGGAACGAGATAATGTCTTACTCACAGAAAAGCAATGAACGTGGTTTTACGCTTGTTGAATTAGTGATCGGTCTTGCAATCAGCTTGATCCTTATGGGTGTGGCAGTCAGTATGCTTAATGTTCAACGTAAATCATATAGCTTTCAGGAACAGGTTACTGAGATGCAGCAAAATATCCGTGCCGCCACAGATATGATGGTGAGAGAAATCAGGATGGCCGGATATGACCCATCCGGTGCAGGTTTTACAGGAATTGGTACCCATACAACGGAATTGCTTCAAATATTGGCAGATCTTGATGGCAATGGGATGACTACTGGCTCGTATGAAGACATAACCTATCGGTATTATAACGCCAGTGATGCGACTTATCCTCGCCAAATCTGGAGGAACACGGAAACCGAATCTCAAACACTCGCCGAGAATATTGAGGCACTTAACTTCTCTTACTACGATAGTGATGGCGTTGCTACAAGTACGGCATCCAGTATTCGTCAGATAGAGATTACAATAAGAGGAAGGACTGCCAAAAATGATCCTGATTTTGGCTATAGTTACGGTACGCTGACTTCTCTTGTAACTCCGGTAAATCTTGGTTATTAAACGATTCTATTTTTGCTGAACTGTAGTTACTTAAAATTATATTGAATAATTTGTATGAATTTAAAACGTCAATCAAAAAATTTACATATGAAATTAACATACGCAGCTGAAAGTGGAATAGTCCTTATTGCCGTTCTTGCGCTCGTGACTGTTTTGGCGTTGGTGGGAATTGTTTCTGTTGTAACAACTAATACTGACATTAAAATAAGTAGCAATTACAAGACCAGCGTACAGGCGCTCTATGCAGCACAGGCGGGAACAGAAGAGGCGAGGGCACGACTCAGAGGTTCATCCTCGGCTAACACTTATACAGGAGATACTGCAGCAAGTCCCAATCCAAAGTGGTCAGCTTATATCCTGACGTCAAACTCCTGGCAGACCTCTGATGATCCAGATTACAACGCTAATTATGAAAACTATATCCCTAAGCATAACCCTATCGATCATACAAATAAAGCTATAGTAGCAAATAGTCTTCAAACTGATATCTCATATTGGGTTAAAATGAGACACAAGAGGGAATATGATGCCGAACAGGCAGGCCATACTACTACATCGCTCCATTATGATGACAAAGATGAAGACGAGGCAACCCATACTGCTGAATTGCCGGGCAACATTGTCTACTATGGATACGAAGACTCGCTGGCTACAACCGCAGTTCAATTTACTTCAAACTCACCGCTGGCAAAATATAAACCCGTGGAGATCATAACTGCATACGGGTATAGCGGGAGCAGTTTGAACAAGATTGAAATTGAAGTGGTTTGTTACCCAGGTCCTCCCATATTTGCTCCTTTTTATTCAAAGGGCGGTGTAACAATAAATGGTAGCTCTGGAAAATTCTATGGTACAGATACTTGCTCAGTAAATTCATCCCTTCCACCAATTTACACTAATGGTTCGATGGGAGGAGGGGGGAATCCTACATATACTGGGAATCCACCATCACCGGTGGAAAGTGGTACATTAGTTATAAACGTCGAGGAATACATACAGGTAATGAAAGATAATGCTACAATAACAATAACCGAAGATCAAAGTGGCACTAACTATGGGGATGCAAGCAATTTTGTTACCTGCTACGCAAATATGGCTGAGTTAAAATTAAATAATGTAACTGGTTTTGGAATTTTATTAGTAGAGGGTGATTTAGAACTGGGAGGTAACTTCAACTGGAATGGATTAATCTTGGTTACCGGCAAAATTAAAATGAATGGAGGTGGTACAGGGATAATTATATCTGGAGCAATTTTCTCCGGCGATTCCTCCCAAACCGATTCCACAAATGGCCAAGTAACTGTAAAGTATGATAGCTGTGAGATAGAAAATGCCCTGATTAATCAACCACTAAAAGTAATCAAATGGAGAGAGATTTACTGAAAAAAGGCATGAATTCTCAATGGCAATCAAAAATAGTAAGGATAGTGCCAACATATAGAGATGAAAAGGGAATAATCCTCATTGTTGTCCTCGCCTTAATAGCCATTTTGTCACTGGTGGGAACTACGGCGGTTATCACCACTACTACCGATATTAAGATCAGCAGCAATTACAAGACAAGTGTGCAGGCATTTTATTCAGCAGAGGCAGGGATACATGATGGCATTAACCGTTTATTAAATGGTACCATATCGGATAACGGTTCAAAAACAGACCCAAATTGGAATGGGACATCAACCTATTCATCGAGTGCTTTTAATAATAGCTTTACCCTCAAGCATGTAGTGAGCGGAGGAAATGTGGTAAATGATTCAAACGGCAACCCTCTGTATATAATTACCTGTACTGGCACGAGTTCTTCCTCAAAAAAAGTATTAGAAACGGTATTTTCCTTAACGTATGATTCTATTTTTCATGACTCGCTGCTTGGGTGTGACGGCGTGTATGCGTCAAGCTCTATTGTCACGGATAGTTATAATTCTGATAATGGAACATATGAAAGCCAAACGCACGGAAATTATGGTAATATCAGCACTACCAATGCCGGAGCAAATATTACCATTGCAAGTAGTTCCGTTATTAAAGGAGACGCCAATTCGACAGGAAATCTTATAATAAATAGCAGCGCTCAGGTTAACGGAGATGCCAATGCAACCGGGAATATAGCAATGAATAGCAGTTCTAAGGTGCTCGGGAACGTAAATACGGGCGGGAGTCTTACCATGGAAAGTAGCAACAGGATTTATGGAAACGTGAATGCAACCGGGAATATAGCCATGAGTAGCAGTTCACAAATTGATGGGAATGCCATTACCGTGGGAAATATCGAACTGTCCAGTAGTTCTGATATTTTAGGAAATGCAACCGCGGGCGGCATCGTAAGCATTAATAGCGGGTCTTCTGTTTCAGGAACCGTCACTCAAAGTTACACTGGTTATTCTGGTTATCCTGGTGTGCCAACTACGGATTGTGATCCATCAGATACCTCTGCCTTTTTCAATGACAATGCGGCACCGATAACGTCCGGTAATGATAATGGGGAATTAAGCTCTTTCTATTATGATATTTTTACCCATTCCTTTTCCATTGGCAGCAGCAATAGTTACACACTCGGGGTTGCTGGAGAAAGTAAGAAATATTATTTCAGTAGTTTGAGTGTTACTTCAAGTTCTCGATTGATAATAACGGGAAATGTTACGCTATACATAAATGGAAATTTTACTTTTAGCAGCAGTTCCGATCTTGTACTTGCCAGCGGCGCAAAACTAACTGCATACGTTACCGGTATAACAAGTGTCGGTTCATCCGGTAAAATAAATGCTGCAAATGACAAAAAGCCGGCAAACTTCTTTCTCTGGTCTTCCGCCACTTCTGCTGATAATAGTGACTACAAGGTTACCCTGACTTCAAGTTCAGACGTATATGCAGCCATATATGCCCCACGAGCCGCAATTAGTATCACTTCTAGTGTGGACCTCTATGGCGCAGTCAGGGGAAAATATGTTAACATAGCCTCAAGCGGAGATTTCCACTACGATGAAACCCTGAAGAATATGGCCGTAGGAAATCCAACGAGTTACAAAATAGTATCCTGGCGCGAAGTCAATTAAACTACTTTTATAAGGAATTTTTATGATTATCTACTCTGGTAAAAAAATAAATGTCAGAAAAGATGAAATTGTGCTGGATGATGGAAGGGCGGTAATGAGAGAGGTCATTGAACATCCCGGTTCGGCCGCCATTATTCCTTTTATTTCCGAAAATGAAATCATTCTTATCCAGCAATACAGACATGCCGTCAAGGAGACCATTTACGAAATTCCTGCCGGCACACTTGATCAGGGCGAAACATTCGATGTGTGTGCAAGGCGTGAATTAGAAGAGGAGACTGGCTACAGAGCAGGCACCCTCGAACCCCTCATAGTTCTTTATCCCTCGCCTGGTATCTTAAGTGAGACAATGCATCTCTTTAAGGCAACCAATCTTGTTAAAACCCAAACAAATTATCAAATGGATGAATCAATCAAAGGTATTGTACACGTCAAGCTGAGTGATGCAGTGGTGATGGTAAAGAAAGGTGAGATTAAAGACGCTAAAACAGTTTGCAGTATTTTGCTGTGCCTTAAATGACTGAATTTAATGTTTTAGGCATTTCAATAATCATTATGCTTTTCTTAATTCGGCACCGAGGGTTTTATGAAGGGTATCGAGAATAATTTGCTGGGCGCTATCGACTTCTTCACTTTTTAGTGTTCGGTCTGGGGCTTGAAAACAGAGGTTAAAGGCGATGCTCTTTTTTCCTGCTGGTATCTGTTTTCCACGATATACATCAAAGAAATTCGTTTCCTTCAAAAAAGCTGCCTTTGTTTCTGTGATGCATTTTTCGATAGACGACCATGTCACCTCCTCATCGACAATGATAGCAAGGTCACGGAAAACAGGGGGATGCTGTGGTATGTTTTGATATTTTTTGGCGAAATTTGACTTTTCAATCAATAAATTCAGATCTATTTCCGCTAAACAGGATAACGTTTTGAATCCCAATTCTCTGCTGGCTTCTCCAAGATATCCAAGGGCGGTATTATCCATTTGAATACTCGCTGCCCTTTTATCCATAAATAGTCTGGATTCGTTAAAGCCTGTCCATTCCTGCTTTAGAGGTATGCCGAGGTTCAGCAAAAGAGATTCGACTATTCCCTTTAAAGTCAAAAAATCTGTATCCGCCAGGATGGATAGACAGGTCTTTTCTTGTGGTAGTTTATTTCCTGCAAGGTAAATGTTAGCGATTTCGAAGATTTTTACCTGTTCGGTACCATGTGCCACGTTATATCGTTTAGTATTGATAAGACTCGGTAGTAAAGAGGTCCGCAAACGGCTTTCTTCCTGTCTCAGTGGGTTGGCAATATCGATACCCACCCTATCTGACCACAGATTCACGGACTGTAATGGCGAGATATCAACAATGCTAAAAGTTTTGACTTCATAAAAACCAAGGCCGGTTAGAAACTGACGAATAGTATCCTCGACAATCTCGTACTTATTCTTTGCACTGCCACGGACAGTGATAGAAGTCTTTGTCGGAATATTATTATACCCGTAAATCCTGGCCACCTCTTCAATCAGGTCAATTTCACGATAGACATCCCCTCGAAAGCTCGGCACCTCAAGATCAATGAAGTTGCCGATATCATTGAGAATGTTAAATTGAAGCTTTTTTAAAATATCTATAACAACGTCTCTTTTTATTTCCACCCCTAAAACTTTGTGAAGCCGTTCCATGCGGAGGGTAATTTTTTTTGTTTCATGCCTCCCTGTTCTTATATCAATGGCGCCATCGGCAATTTCTCCACCCGCATAGTCTTTGACAAGCTTTACGGCCCTTTGGGATGCACGGTCTACACCTTCGGGATCCGTACCCCTTTCAAACCGATATGAGGAATCTGAAGCAATGCCCAATGCCCTGGACGTACGCCGTACTTGTCTTGGCTCGAATTGTGCGCATTCCAGGAGGATGTTTCTGGTTGATTCGGAAACTTCTGTTTCCTTGCCACCCATAATACCAGCAACGGCAACAGGCCGCCTGCCGTCCGCAATGACCAACATGTCATGAAAAAGCGCCCGTCTGGCTCCGTTGATGACAACAATTTCTTCTCCGCTTCTGGCTTTTCTTACAATAATTTTTTGTTCTGTTAGCTTGTCCAGATCAAAGGCGTGGAGGGGTTGCCCTGTTTCCATCATCACATAATTGGTGATGTCTACGATGTTGTTTACAGGTCGAAGACCGATGCACTTCAGCCTCTTTTGTATCCATTCCGGGGAAGGTCCCACGGTTATCTGGCGAATTACCCGGGCCGTATAGCGGGGACACAGTATCGGTTCTTCAACGGCGATATCAATAAATTTTGATATCTCGGTATTTGCGGTTACAAAAGGTGTTTCCGGGAAGTGCAGGCTTCCTCCCACCGCTGCCGCCACTTCACGTGCAATACCAGTAATTCCGAGGCAATCGGGACGATTGGAAGTAACTTCTATGTCCAGACAAAAATCGTCTTCTACAGGTTTAATGTCGGCAACTACCAATCCCACGCTGGTCAACCTATCGGCCAGTTCCTGTGGTGACAGGGAAAAATAGACATATTCTTTTAGCCAGTTATAGGTGATTTTCATTTACAATTCAGAATTGAGATAAAAAACGTATGTCATTTTCATAGAAGAGACGAATGTCGCAAATACCATATTTCAGCATGGTGATCCGTTCGACACCCATTCCAAATGCAAAGCCTGTATACTTTTCTCCATCATAATGTACGGCCTTGAGTACATTTGGGTCGACCATACCAGCCCCTAATATTTCAACCCATCCACTATAAGAACATACATTACACCCTTTGCCTCCACAGAGAGAACACGAAATATCAACCTCGGCGCTCGGTTCGGTAAAAGGAAAGAATGACGGCCTGAAACGCATCTGAATATTCTGGCCGAAATAGGTCTTAATAAATTGGTTCAGTACCCCTTTCAGATCCGCAAAGCTCACCCCTTCATCCACTAACAAACCTTCCACCTGATGAAACATAAATGAGTGTCTGGCGTCAACGGTATCGGGCCTGTAAACCCTGCCTGGCGCAATAATACGAATGGGTGGTTTTTGTTTTTCCATGATACGAATTTGAACGGTGGATGTTTGACTTCTGAGAAGAATATCGTCTTTGATGTAGAAAGTATCGAAATCCGTGCGAGAGGGATGATCGGATGGAATGTTCAATGCCTCAAAGTTGTAATACTCTAACTCCACTTCCGGGCCGTAAGCCACATCGAAACCCAATCGGGCAAAGGCCTCTTTAATATCGTCAATTGTTTGAGTAAGCGGATGCCTTTTTCCTAGAGAGGGGCGTTTCCCCGGCAAAGTAACATCGAATATTTCACTTGTAACTTTTGGAATTGCTTCTGATGAGAACTTTTTAATAAGCCCTTCTATTATGTCCGTAATTTCAATCTTTAGAGCGTTGATCTGTTGCCCAAATGCGGCGCGTTTTTCAACTGGCAGTGTTGGAATAAGTTTCATGAGATCATTGACACCACCATTCCTTCCCAGGTATTTTATCTTGAGCTGTTCCGCCCCTTTCAGGGTACTAATACCTTTGGTTTCTTCTTGTAAATTTCTTTTTATCTCTTCTAACGTATCTAACATGCAGATGGGTTTATAAAAGCATAAAAAACACAGGCACGCTCCTTCTATTCTGGCAAACTACCGGAAAAGGACGTGCCTCATATTTTAGAGATACAACATTACATGAACGGGAGAGACAGCTCAGTAATTACTTGTGTGGCGGAAGCGATGTCTTACCATTATCGATCAAAGTTTCAGACTACCGCTTTTACCTGTTCGACTAATTTATCAAAAGCAGGCTTGTCATTGACGGCCATCTCAGCCAACATCTTTCTATTTAAATCTATTTTGGCTTTGATTAATCCACGAATGAAATGGCTATAAGAAATACCGCGTTCTCTGACCGCAGCGCTAATTCTGGAAATCCATAGTTCTCTAAATTTTCTTTTACGCGCCTTCCGATCCCGGAACGAAAAGGCCATGGCACGGATATACGTTTCCATGGCCTTGCGATACAAATTTCCTCTTCCACCCCAATAACCTTCCGTTTTATTCAATAATCTTTTTCTCGATCTTTTTCTTGCACAACCTTTTGTTGCTCTTGGCATGTTACAACTCTTTCATATAAAAAAATTTAAAATTTACCTTAAGACCCTCGTAATGCCCTCGTCATGGTCTTATTGAAGGCGGGTGAGACCCCTTCTTTTTTTCTCAAATGTTCCCTTCGCCTTCCTGATTTTCCTGACAGCAGATGGCCCTTTCCGGCTTTCGATCTCTTGACCTTGCCCTTTGCACTAATTTTTATTCGTTTCTTAAGCCCTTTATGGGTTTTTAGCTTTGGCATTTATAAAACCTCCATATTAACAGAATTCATGCTGATTTGAGGGTGGCACGGACAAACTTGTTTGTTCGTGCCTAATTTTATCTTTAATCTTTAATCTTTACTTAGGGGACAAGATTATTCCCATTCTACGATCATCCGATATCCTATCCTTTTCTACTTTGGCTATGTCCTCGAGCGCATCGGCAACTTGTTTTAAGATTTCATTGCCTAACTCTGTATGAGCGCGTTCCCTTCCTTTAAACATCATACTGATGAGAACACGGTCTTTATTTTCTAAAAATTTCCTAGCCTGACGAATCTTTGTTTGTATATCATGTTCACCTGTCTTTGGTCTCAGTCTTAATTCCTTTAGTTGAACTACATGTTGCTTCTGATGCGACTTTTTCTTTTGTTTATACTTAAACTTGCCATAATTCATGATCCGGCAGACAGGTGGGTCTGCCTCCGGGGCAACCTCCACAAGGTCGAGTTCCACACTTTTTGCCTTTGCAATAGCTTCTTCCTTGCTAATTACCCCGACCTGCACACCATTCTCGTCTATCAACCGTACCGTAGACGAACGGATCCGTTCGTTAATTCTTAAGTCTTGTGAAATGTATAATCTCCTCCGAAAAAGTTAAAACTATCTTTTCTCTCTGATTTCAGATTCCACGGTTTTTATGAAATCTTCAATTGCCATTACCCCTTCATTTCCCTTTTTTCTGCTTCTCACAGAGACGGTGCCACCTTCTATTTCTTTGTCACCTACTACCAGTAAATAAGGAATTTTCTCCAGCGTACCTTCTCGTATCTTATAATTAATTTTGGCATTGCTCGTATCACATTCTACCCTAAAATTCTTCATAAGCAACTGAGTTTGTAATTTTTTTGCATACTCTATGTGCGCATCAGTAATGGGTAATATCCTCATTTGAATTGGTGCAATCCACAAGGGGAAATCACCTGCATAATGTTCGATCAAACAACCCACAAACCGTTCCATAGCCCCCAGGACTGTGCGATGAACCATTACCACCCGGTGATGAAAACCATCCGGGCCAACATAATTGACATCGAATCTTTCCGGAAGGTTGAAGTCAACCTGAATTGTAGGCCCCTGCCACCCACGCCCTATAGCATCCTTGACCTTAATATCGATCGCCGGGCCATAAAACTTTGCCTCTCCCTCCATCCGTGTATACTTTAGTCCTTTTTTGTCGAGGGCAATCCTTAAGGCATTTTCGGCATGATCCCAAACATCGTCCCGGCCTATATACTTATCCTTTTCTCCCTTACCCCGCACGCTTAATTCTATCTCATATTCCTTAAATCCAAAACTTGACAACATGAACTGAGCCAGTTCAATTACTCCCAGGATTTCATTTTCTAATTGATCCGGGGTGCAGAATATATGGGCATCGTCTTGGGTAAATCCGCGTACACGCAATAATCCATGTAAGACGCCTGACCGCTCATATCGATACACAGTTCCCAATTCCCCCCACCGCAAAGGCAGATCCCGGTAACTGTGAAGTTTTGTTTTGTATATAAGCACCGCAAAAGGGCAATTCATGGGTTTTAGGATATATTCATGCCCGTCAACCTCTATTGGTGAGTACATACTTTCACGGTAAAAATTCCAATGACCACTGGTCTTCCATAAATTGATCTTTGCAATATGGGGGCTGTAGAGAATTTCGTATCCCCTCTTGAAATGCTCTTCTCTCCAAAAATTCTCAATAATATTACGTATCCTGGCGCCCTTTGGATGCCAAAAGGTTAAACCAGACCCACCTTCTTCATGAAAACTGAAAAGATCTAAATCTCTCCCAATTTTCCGATGGTCACGCTTTTCCGCCTCTTCCAGGAATTTTAAATATTTGTCAAGCTCTGTCTGGGTAAAAAACGCCGTCCCATAAATACGCTGTAACATGGGATTCGTTTCTTTCCCACGCCAATAAGCACCCGCTACGCTGAGGAGTTTGAATGCCTTAACCTTGCTTGACCTCTGAATATGCGGACCTCGGCACAAGTCCACAAAATCTCCTTGTGTGTAAAAAGATACGGTGTCGTCCTCGATATCCTTAATAAGTGCTACTTTAAAAGGCTGACCAATGGCTTCCATCTTCTGTATGGCTACATCGCGAGGTAATTCCATTCTTTTGAATACAATATCCTCGCGGATAATTTTTGCCATTTCTTCTTCAATCTTCCTGAGATCTTCTTCAGACAAGCTGTGCTGGAGGCCGAAGTCATAATAAAATCCATTTTCAATGGTAGGACCTATACCAAGCTTTACGCCGGGGAAAAGTCTGCTGACCGCCTGCGCCATAATGTGGGCTGTACTGTGGCGAAGGATTTCCATACCTTCTTCTGTATCGTCAGTAATTACCGATAAGGAAATATCTTCTTTTATGGGATAACTAAGGTCTACAAGAACACCGCTAGCCTTTCCGGCTAACGCCCTTTCACCAAGGCGGATACCTATATTGCTGACAACCTCACCAATGGTTATATTATCCTTATACTCCTTTTTTGTCCCGTCAGGTAATGTGATCTTAACCATGATCCTAAAACTTATTTATCGAAATTTCGGAATATACGTTTAACAAAAATTAATGGTGGGCGATACTGGGCTCGAACCAGTGACCTCTTGCTTGTCGAGCAAGCGCTCTAGCCAACTGAGCTAATCGCCCTAAGTATTTAACCCCCGGTAATGACACGCATCTCCCGAAATCTTTAAGAATATCATACTTAGGTCAAATTATGGTATCAAATAGGTTTTTTATTGTCAAGAAAAAACGGTTTAAAAGTTTTACAGAATTTTTAAAAAAGTATTTAAAAACAATTTATGCTTTGTTATGATTAGCTTATCATAATTTATGAAAACGAACAAAATTATTCACCATGTCTACTATAATAGATAAAATCAATGAGTTAAAGAAAAAAAGGAATGCGGTTATCCTTGCGCATAACTACCAAAGAGGGGATGTGCAGGATATAGCAGACTTTACAGGCGATTCGCTAGGACTTTCCCAGAAGGCTGCAAAGACACAGGCGGACATAATTGTATTCTGCGGTGTTCACTTTATGGCTGAGACGGCTTCTATCCTCTGTCCTGATAAAATGGTACTATTGCCCGATGAGCATGCGGGTTGTCCCATGGCCAACATGGTAACCCTGAGAGAACTCAGGATAAAGAAAAAAGAACATCCGAATGCCAAAGTTGTTTGTTACGTAAATAGTACGGCTGCTATAAAGGCAGAGAGTGACATATGTTGCACTTCTTCCAATGCAATGAAAATTGTGTCATCAATTCCCAAAGACCAGGAAATCCTCTTTATACCAGACAAGAGTCTTGGAGGCTATGTATCGTCCAAACTGAATCGACCTATGATACTTTGGGAAGGATTCTGCCCTACCCATCACAGGATATTGGCAGAACATATTATTAAATTGAAGGCTGCACACCCTAACGCCAAGGTCGTCGTTCACCCTGAATGCACACAGGATGTGATCGCATTGGCAGACCATGTTGCCAGCACTACCGGCATTGCCAAATATTGCAAAGAAACGGATACTAAAGAATTTATCATTGGCACAGAGACGGGTATTCTCCACCGTTTAAAAAAAGAGAATCCGCAAAAAGCATTTTATGCTATTACACACCTTGCCGATTGTTCCAATATGAAACTTATCAGTTTGGAAAAGGTATTGTGGTCTTTGGAGGACCTCGTTTATCAGATAAAGGTACCTGATGATATTGCGGCGAAGGCTCGGGTGGCTATCCAAAAAATGCTTGATTTGTCGTAATAATTCACCGCAAAGACGCCAAAGGGGCGCAAAGAAAGACGTATGGATACAGAAGAAAAACTGAAAAAATTAAAGGATACTATAAAAACCCTGGAAAGCGTTGTGGTGGCCTTTTCAGGGGGCGTGGATAGCTCCCTCGTGGCGAAGGTTTGTTATGATGTACTTGGGGACAGAGCCCTTGCAGTAACTGCGCGGTCGGAGACGTATCCCGCATATGAATACGAAGAGGCCAGGAAGATTGCAAAAGAAATTGGCATTTCCCACATGACCATCGATACCAGCGAACTGGGCATCGAGGGATTTGCCCAAAACCCGCCCAACCGATGCTATTTCTGTAAATCGGAACTATTTGGAAAGCTCAAAGAAATTGCCAGGGAAAAGGGTTACAAAAACGTTGCGGATGGCGCGAACCTGGACGATACGGGCGAGTATAGACCTGGTCTCGATGCAGCGAAGGAACTTGACGTGCGCAGTCCCTTAAAAGAAAGCGGATTGAGAAAGTCGGATATACGTGAGATTTCGAAATATCTGAAACTTTCCAACTGGGACAAACCCCCCTATGCATGCATGTCTTCCCGGTTTCCCTATGGAAACTCAATTACCGAGGAGAAATTGGCGATCGTTGCCGCAGCGGAAAATTACCTGAGGAGTATCGGACTGAAACAATTCCGTGTCAGACACCACGACACCATTGCACGAATTGAGGTACCGCCAGAAGATATCCCTGCACTCTTACAGAATGGCAAGCGTAAAAACCTTGTCAAGAAATTCAAGGAAATCGGTTATAAATACGTCACGATCGATATGGAAGGATATCGGAGTGGCAGTATGAATGAGGTGTTGTAAGCAGTTGGCAGTTGGCAGTTGGCAATTATAAATTATTATTGAATATAGATTACTCAGATGTACTTTTCTGCTAATCGCTGAGTAATCACACAAAAACGAAAAAGGGTAATATCAAGAAGAATATTACCCTTTTTAAATAAGCATAAAACAGGGCGAGTTATTGCAATATTGCAGTATCTGTTCCTGCACCTGTACCCGTACTTGTATAAATATCATCATACGTTGAACCGTTGTAAAAGCCGCACGTGCTAGTACCTTTCCATTCCACATGACCGTCTATATAAAGCACATTCTGCCCTTTTTGATTGTGATTGTCTGAAAGTGTAGTACCAGTGCCCTTTGCATCCGCTGCGATAGCCACACCTGGGTCATTTCCCGCTGTATGGTTAACATCGTAACCATAACTACATCTTGCTGTTGTAAAGGTTGTAATATCTGTTGCACTCAAACCTAAAACACCTGTCGTGGTTGTGTCTGAAACAGCACTATCACTCGCACATTTAAAGACTTTTCTATCAGTAATATACGCATCATAAAGTTTTCCCAGTGATTCCATTCCTGTAGCACCGCCCGTAGGGAAGGCCTCAGCATTGTCGTTGGCGTACATATTAAGGGCCAAACCGATCTGTTTTAGGTTAGAAGCGCACTGCGTCCTGCGTGCTGATTCGCGCGCCCTGGTCAATGCCGGTAACAAAATACCTGCAAGGATACCGATTATGGCAATTACGACCAACAACTCTATTAATGTAAAACCTGCACTTCCCTTTTTCTTCTTCATAACTAAATCCTCCTTTTTGGATTGAATTAATCTCGTTCTATACCTATACTAAATATTTAGATTCAGTTCAAGATAAAACATTTCTAGAATTCTTCATAAATTAATGTAAAACTTACTATAAATTATTTATCGGAACAATTAAAAAATAGTTTAGCAGAAATTTATCCCGGATCCTTCTTTACAGGACACAAATACATAAACGTGATTAAAAACTTGCCAGAATGAACAAAAAACGGTAATATAAAACCCTATGAAAGAAGCGATGTTTTTTGAAAAACTTGGGGATAGCAAGGTAAAGTGCTATCTGTGCCGTCATCACTGTGTCATTGATGACGGTAAAAAGGGCATTTGCCGGGTCAGAGAAAACCATGGCGGCACGCTCTACTCCCTTGTTTATAGAAAACTCATTTCTGAGAATATCGACCCTATTGAGAAGAAACCCCTTTACCATTTTTATCCGGGTAGTACCGCCTTTTCCGTTGCAACAGTAGGGTGCAACTTCAGGTGTCTGAACTGTCAAAACTATGAGATCTCTCAACTACCGAGGGGTCATGACCAGATCGTGGGAAGAGATGTTGCGCCGGAACAGATCGTTGAAGATGCCTTGGGTTATCAATGCAAGAGTATTGCCTATACCTATACGGAACCAACCATTTTCTTTGAATATGCGTATGAAATCGCAAAAATAGCCTCCGGGAAAGCCATTAAAAATATATTCGTAACAAATGGATATATCACACGTGAGGCCCTGACAACAATAAAGCCGTATCTTCATGCCGCCAATATAGATTTAAAAAGCTTTTCTGATGAAACATACAAAATGCTCTGTGGCGCACGGCTGGAACAGGTGCTCGATTGCATCCGTTCCTATAAAGAGATGGGTATCTGGATAGAAATTACCACCCTGATCATTCCTGAAATTAACGATTCAGAGCCTGAGTTGAGACAGATTGCAGAATTTATAAAGAGTATTGGACCTGAAATTCCCTGGCATGTGAGCCGCTTTTACCCAAAATATAGGCTGATAGAAAAACCACCAACCCCGGTGGGCGCGCTCAGGATGGCCAGAGAAATTGGCCTTGAGGTGGGTCTGCGCTATGTTTACGAAGGTAACGTACCCGGCGAGGGAGGTGAAAATACCTATTGCTATAAATGCAAAAAGGTCCTTATCAAAAGATATGGATATCAGATCATCGAGAGCAACATCATCAACTCAAGATGTCCAGCATGTAACACAATCATTGACGGTATTGGCATGTAGCACAAAAGGAAAAGGAGATCTCATGATTATATTAAAAAAGATACTATGCCCCGTAGACCATTCCGAATGTTCGTATCTTGCCTTGAAATATGCTATTTCTCTGGCATTAAAGGACGAGGCAAAATTATACCTCATGCACGTGATAGACACCCGTTTGTATGATACAGAAATATACAAATTCAGCCCGTATAAAATTACTGAGATTGACATGTCTAAAATCCGTGAAGATTTGATGAGAAGTTTGCCAGAAGGTACAACGGACGTCTTAGACGTAGAAACGATTGTAGTGAAAGGGGTGCCGTTTCATGAGATTGTTAATGCTGCAGCAGAAATTGGTGCGGATATTATAGTGATTGGCACTCACGGCAGAACAGGACTTTCTCATATTGTGATGGGCAGCGTAGCAGAAAAGGTAGTGAGAAAAGCCGCCTGTCCTGTACTTACGGTTAGAATGCCACCCCCGCTTCCAGATACAAATTAAATTTATTAGTAAGTATCTTTTGGGACAAAAAAACGAGCCATTGCAGTAATATGTACACCGCAATGGCTCTTTTTACAAAGGGGTCCTTGGGAGAAAACTACCTTTGTTTATATTTACCGTACTGAATATTTTCCCATATGCCTATCATGTAATTCACCAATTTTCGACTTATTCCAGTTAGATACCCGGCTATAATATCCTACGATACGGGTAACCCCGTAGAGGCGGGTGGTGATTCCCGTTTCCAGGGCATGAATAACCGATTCTAAATCTTGCCTGATCACCGAATCCACATCTATGGCAAATGCACATTCTAATTTGTGATTAATAATTTTAAGACAATCCTCTTTGGGTGTATTTCCCGGGATGTCACCATCTATCTCTAAAAACTCATGGCCTTCAACTGCCGCATCAAAGGCATTCAACTTTTCTTCAATAAACAACTGTATGTCTTCCTTGCTGCCAATCCTCTCCCCTACCATAGGATTTTCCAGTATTGCTGTTGTCATTTCTCCATATCTCCTTTATGCATTTTTCAGTAATCCTTTTACAACTTAACGATAACTGCTTTTTATGAGTACCATCGTTTTTCCACTATAAAGCCCTTGGTTATTTACAACTTCTGTATCCCTTAAAAGTACGTTTTTTTCGATCACCTCCTTTTCCTTTTAAGATAATTATCAACTTCATTACCATATATTGTACATCAGACGGTATATATCTATATCATAAAAAAAAACTTTGTCAAGAATAAAACACAACATTTTGTATGTCCTTTTAAAATGAGTACAATCCGTTGGAATTTAACTGCTTTTTTTATGGCCACTTAGGATTTTGATAAATATATGCAATTAATCAACCTCTTGTATGCGAAAAGCGTTATTAATTTAAACAAATTTTTATTGAAAGGCATTCGTGTACGTAGTAGAATCCACCATGTGAAAAAGGCGGCTATATTCGATATTAATGGTACAATAATAAAGAATAGCTCTTCGGAAATGGTATTTTTCCGCTATCTTATTGAAAAGGGAATTATTACTTCCAAGGATTTATTAAGGTTTGCAAATATCGGGAACATTAAGATCGTGTGTATGCAAAGCTTAATCGTTGGAAGATTGTAGAATTTTGAGAGGAAGGGTACATGGATATTTATGAAGTTATAAAGAAAAGGCGGAGTGTCCGTTCGTATAAATCAAAACCCGTTGAAGAGGAAAAGCTAAGGCGGATATTGGAAGCGGCACTCTCTGCCCCCAGTGCTGCCAATAGACAACCCATCTGTTTTCTCGTTATTAAGGATGAAAAAATAAAGCAACAATTAAAAAAGGCCTACGATGAAGAATGGTTTTATACAGCACCGGTAATTATCTGTGCCTGCAGTATCCCAGAAAGGGCGTGGAAGCGAAGCGACGGGAAAAACTATGGTGATGTTGATGCCACGATTGCTATGGACCATCTCATCCTTGCTGCAACGGCAGAAGGATTGGCTACTTGTTGGGTTGCGGCGTTTAAGGTACTGCTCGTAAAATCCATACTGAATCTGCCTCCAGAAATTGAGCCTCTGGCGTTGACACCGGTTGGATATCCCTTACATATCCCAGAACCGACTTATCGCAAACCTTTGGAGGAAATAGTTCATACCATCTAACGGGCAACGGGCATCCTTAACCGTTCACGTAATTCTTCAGCATTTTGAATGACCATTTCCTGATGTTCTTGTTTGGGTAGCCGCTTTAAAGGGTCTAACTGATAGGTGAAGTAATGTTCGTCCTTCAGTTTCATGGGTAACACTATTTCAGAGAAAAAGTCTAGCGGTAAAATCTGATAGAAAGGTGGTTTGATCTTTTCATAGGCAATCTTTCTTTCATACAATAGCCTGCCTTCCGTATCAACTTTTTCCAAAGTAACCTTTCGTGTTCCATAATAGGTAAATGTTGTTGTTACAGGTGTCTCACCAATTGGCTCATCATCCAAATAGACCATAGCACCTGGAGGTTCGGAATCAATCGTGAGGGTACGTAATACACACCCACAGAGCGCTGCACCGCTCATGAAACAGCACATAATGGTAACAAGAACGAGTTTTGAAAATTGTCTGGACATTTCTAACCTTTATCCAAAGATACAGATGAAAGGTCAATAATCTCAGCACGGAATGTTTCAAGGTCTAGCACTGCAACAGTACTCTTTCCATATAACCACGCACCGCACTCACCAGGATTGACATGCAAAGGTCTCCCTTCTTTAACTTCAGGGACATGCGTATGGGCACTGATGATGATATCCGTATTTTTCGTTGATCTTTTTGAAAGACTCTCCATCATATGAGTGACCAGAATATGTTTGCCGTTTAAAAGGAGGTCATAAGGCGGCTCATGAATATTTTTGCAAACATTCATCAACCCCTTCCGCTCACCATCATTATTTCCAAATATTCCTATAAACTTTGCCTTTAGCTTCATTAATTTTTTTAAGGAGAATGGAGCGACATAATCTCCGGCATGAATGACATATTTTAGATCCTGTGCATTAAAAAAACAAACAGCCTTTTGAATAGCAGCGATATTGTCATGCGTATCTGCGAGGATTCCGATCTTCATTGAGATGACGCAGTGAGAGTATTGAGATATTTTGTATTTGCAATTATTTGCTTGTAGCAAAAGCTGTATATCATACAAATACATGGCGGAGAGGCCGGGATTCGAACCCGGGGTAGAGATTTTGTCTCTACAACGGTTTAGCAAACCGTCGCTTTCAGCCGCTCAGCCACCTCTCCGTTCTTTGGGTATTTAGTGTAGAAATATTTTAAAATAAAATAACCACAAATATCCTCGCTTTGTAAAATAGTGGATATTCGTGGTTTTCTGAATTTACTTTAGCAATACCATATGCAATGAAAAGCGGAATTCTGTAAAGATAAGATACATGGCGGAGGGAGTAGGATTCGAACCCACGGGAGACTCACGCCTCCAGCAGTTTTCAAGACTGCCGCCATAGTCCACTCGGCCATCCCTCCTCATTTTTTTCTGAACTGTCGGAAACAGGTTTAAAACGCATCTTCCGATTTGCAAACTTCCTCTAAAACCTTTTTGGCCACAAAGATCGGTGTATTTTTTTGCATTGCAAGTGCTATAGCGTCGCTAGGCCTGGAATCGATTTCTACCGTTGAGCCGCTTTGCTGCAATATAATCTTTGCGTAAAAAGTATTATTCCTTAAGTCACTAATAATAATTCTTACCACTCCTGCACTCAGGCCTTCGATGATGTTGCTGATTAGGTCATGCGTTAAAGGACGCGGAGTGGTAATCCCTTTTACTGCCCGATCAATTGCCCATGCTTCATGGAGTCCAATAACAATCGGAAAACTTCGCTGTCCTTCCTTTTCTTTGAGGACAATAATCTGATGATCGCTTGTCTCAGTAATGATAATCTTTGAGAGTTCCATAGGAATCATAACCATCCCCTTCGTTCAAGCGACAATTCTATACATGCGGCTGCTATTATGCTATTCCGCACATGGGCAAAATGGGCAAACTAGCTGAAATTTTAGCACACCAGCCCCTTTTGTCAAATGTTTTTTGATTTAAAACCGCAATAGTCAGAAGAATCTTTCCCGCTGTCTACGGTTTTCAGAGTTTTTGAAACTTTATTGACACCCCGCAGATTGGCTGCTATACTAACCTCACATCTTTTCAAACCCCTTTAAACCTTTGTTTTACCAAAAGACATGAATATTTCCTCCTGTAACTATTTTCTTATCATTGCTGGGGACTCCGGCTCTCCTCTGTGATATTCTTCATGGCAAAGCTGTTAATGTAAATGAATTCGTATTTCCATCGTTCAAAGAGCCTGGCCAATAGTTTTTTGTTTATCCTGCCCCTATTGGTTTTATATGAAGTAGGGATTGCTCTGCAGGGGGCAAGTATTAAAAATACTGCTGATGTCATCGTTAAGACTCCTCTGCTTTTATTTGGCAAAAATGGTTCTTTGATATTTAATTCGCTCGTTATTGCCTTTTTGGTTGTATCGGTATTTTATATAGAAAAGGAATACCGCTTAAATTTCCGGATATTTATCCCCATGGTTGTCGAAAGTATGGTCTATGCCCTTTGTATGGGTTATGCGTTGGGATTCGTTGTTTATAAGGTATTATTCCCTTATGTACTGGCAAAACCTTTTTCCACGAATATGTGGATGGGAATTATTCTTTCTGTTGGCGCAGGGGTTTATGAGGAAATTGTATTTCGGCTCCTTCTCCTGTCAATATTATATTATCTATTTGTGACCCTATTAAAGATAAATAAACCCATTGGTGCAATAGTAAGTATTATTTTGGGCGCTCTCATATTTACCAGCATGCACTATGTGGGGACTTTAAGCGACAGCTTTACATATACAAGTTTTATGTTCCGGTTGTTAGCGGGAATATTTTTATCCGCTATCTTTCTGTTCCGGGGATTGGGTATCGCTGTTTATACACATGCTATCTATGACGTGCTTTCCGTGCTGAAGCCTTTTCATGTCTAAGGAGATTTGTGTGGAAAACATTATTGTTGGCATTACAGGGGCAAGTGGGGTAATCTATGGTCAGCGTCTCATACAAATCCTTTGCAGAAAGGAATGCAATATCCACCTATCAATATCGGATGCCGCAGCCCTGGTTATTAAGCATGAATTAGGAGTTGATTTAGACCGTAACCACCCGGATCTTGTGCAACTTTTGGGTTACACAGCAGACAATATCACCTATCATAGCAATTCAGACATTAGTGCGGCAATTGCCAGTAGCCGATACCCCATTAAGGCAATGTGCATTGTCCCTTGCAGTATGAATACCCTGTGCTCTATTGCCCACGGTATTTCAAATAATCTTATTCAACGTGCAGCAAGTGTAACTATTAAAGAGGGGAGAAAACTTGTGGTGGTGCCGCGAGAAACACCATTATCTTCCATTCATCTGGAAGCTATGTTAAAATTATCTTCCATCGGGGCATGTATATTGCCAGCCATGCCCGGATTTTATCATAAGCCTAAAACTGCGGATGATCAGGTGAATTTTGTAGTGGCTAAGATATTGGATGCGTTGGCTATAAAACATATGCTCATTCCGGAATGGCACGGTGAAGAATGTATCAGTGCAGTGAAGGAAGGGAGGTAGAGAGGGTTTATGACAGATACACAACATGACAATATCCCACCAGAGGCGGGATTGCAACCCATATACATCAAGAAGAGCAGAGGCGCTGGTTTCTGGGTTGCCGTTGGACTAGCCTCATTCTTTTTTTTATGTACGCTCTTTTTATTCATGCTCTTTATCGGTTCTCTTGTCCTCAGCAAGGCGCTCATTACGAGCACTGCAACAAAAGACAAGAAACAAGTCTTTGAAACTGTTGTCGGGGGAAGCGGAGAGAGCAAGATTGCCATAATTCCCATCAAAGGCATATTGAGTAATGAATCGGCAGAGGGTCTGTTTATAGAAAAACCCAGCATAGTCGAGGTCGTGAAACAACAATTGGAACAAGCCACCGATGATGCCCATGTAAAAGCCATTCTGTTAGAAGTAGACAGCCCTGGTGGCGGTATTACGGCTAGCGACATTATCTACAATCAGATTACAAAATTTAAAGCGGAGACACAGAAAAAGGTTGTCGTCTACATGCAGGACATTGCTGCCTCCGGCGGATATTACATCTCCTCTGCAGCTGATGCCATCGTTGCGCATCCCACGACAATCACAGGGAGTATTGGGGTAATTATGCCACTCATCAATGTGGCGGAACTTATTAATCGGTATGGCATAAAGGATAATTCCATTGCCTCCGGTAATCTAAAAGAGATCGGCTCTCCATTGAAACAGATGACAGCAGACGAAGCAGCCGTTTTAAAAGGTATCATCGATGAAATGTATATGCAGTTCGTAAAAGTGGTTTCCACGGGGAGGAACCTGGATATCGAAGAGGTAAAAAAGATTGCTGATGGAAGAATCTATACCGGCAAACAGGCCCTCGATAAGGGATTGGTCGATCAATTAGGTTATCCGGAAGATGCCATTGCGTTAACTAAAAAATTGGCGAGACTTACCGAAGCGACTATCGTAAGATATGAAGAACATTACGGATTAGCCGATCTTTTTGGCCTAATGTCCGGAAAAATTTTCCAAAATAATACGATAAGGCTGGATATTTCTCAATTACAAGAACGGGGTGATACCAGACCTATGTACCTTTGGACTGGCTATTCCAGGGGTAAGTAAATTACGAAATACAATGCGATATTATGTTAAAGGAATTACGTTTCACAGTCACGTTATCGCCAGACCAAAAAGATCGATTAAGAGTTACAGCCTGTAAAGAAAAGGGCAAGATAATCAAATTTGCCGTCCAGTATGAAGCCTATTATTAATGACTGGAGAAATATAGTGAGATACGATACATCTCATGGTTTTGCTCATAAAGACCTAATTCACCCGAACGGTACAATAGATAAGCAACCTCTGCCATTCACAGATTTCACTGTAGCATTTACCTTTGCTATACAAGACCTCAAGATATTGCAGTATAGTTGAATATTTTGATATTAAATATCGATTTATCAAATATCGCTAAATATTAACATATGGTACGAGTTCGTTTTGCACCTTCGCCTACAGGGCTCTTACATATCGGAAATGCGCGCATGGCCGTTTTCAACTGGTTATTTGCAAGACGGCATAAAGGCACTTTTATCCTAAGGATCGAAGATACCGATGTTGCCCGCTCTGAGAAAAAGTACATGGACCAACTTATCGAAGACCTGGACTGGCTGGGATTGACATGGCAGGAAGGACCTGATGTGGGAGGTCAGCACGGTCCCTATTTACAATCAGAACGTTTGCATATCTATTATGACATCTGCCAGAGATTTTTGAAAAAAGGTCTTGCGTATCGTTGTTATTGTACCCCTGAAGAATTGGAAGAACGCAGACAGATAGCCAGACTAACCGGGAACCCTCCCCGGTACGACAACCGTTGTCGTGATCTGACCGACAGGCAAAAAAAGGAGTTTGAAACATCAGGTCTGAGTTTTACCATTCGTTTTAGAGTACCAGAAGAATTACTGGTATTCGACGACCTGATCCGAGGCACATGCCAATTTGATATGAGCCTGGTTGGAGATTTTGTGATTATGCGGTCAGATGGAACACCCTCATTCCACTTTGCCGTTGCCGTGGATGATACCCTGATGCAGATCACCCACGTTATCCGTGGAGAAGATCATTTATCAAATACACCCTGTCATATATTGCTTTTTCATGCCTTAAATCGAAAACCTCCGCAATTTGCCCATCTGTCACTCACCATGGGTGCAGACCGCACCTTATTGAGTAAACGACACGGGGCATTTTCTCTTTCGGAATACCGTAAATTGGGTTACTTACCGGAAGCACTCCTCAACTATATGATACTTCTTGGGTGGGCACCCAGGGACAAAAAGGAGAAGTTTAAGATTGACGATATCATCGACACATTTGAGATAGGCACTATGAGTAAGGCATCCTCTGTGTTCGATCAGCAAAAATTGGATTGGTTGAGCGGGCAATATATCCGTGAAGCAGATTTAGAAAGGCTTACAAGCCTGGCGATACCTTACCTGCAAGCCGCCGGTTTCATTTCTACGGATGAAAACAAAATTGACAGGGCTCAATTGAGATTGATGATAGATGCAGTGAGAAACAACATATCCTGTATGTCTCAAATTGTTCAGGAGGTTGATATCTTTTTCAAGGATGCTGTCGTCAGTGAAAAACATATTGAATTTTTATCGTCGGAGATATCGCAATCGGTCCTCTTGTCCTTTTACCGGGAACTCCAAAAACTGGACGCCCTCTCTCCTGAAATCTTTAAAGAGGCGTTAACGGCAGTGCAAAAAGAAACAAAGGTAAATGGTAAAGGGCTTTATATGCCTGTCCGTATCGCCTTAACTGGTAGAGAACACGGACCGGAACTGTATAGTATTGCCAATATTTTGGGTATTAATACATGCAATAAACGGATCGAACGATTTCTTTTGGTGAAAAAGTAACTATTCAGCCGTCATAACAGTTCATCCGAATAAATCATTTGGTAAGGAGATTTATTATGGCACAAATTGCTGCCGAGAAGAAAATAAAAAAATATACCTACGAGGATTATTGCAAAATCTCAGATGACAAGAGATATGAACTTATCGATGGAGAATTACTTATGACACCATCTCCGGTTACGAATCATCAAAGAATTTCAAGAAGGCTTGAATTTATCCTTGAAAAATTTATAACGGAAAATAAACTCGGTGAACTCTTTGATGCGCCATATGATGTGTATTTTGATAATGAAAATGTAGTTCAACCCGACATACTATTCATTTCAAAGGATAAAATAGGCATTATTGGGGAGAAGAATGTCCAGGGTGCACCCGACCTCGTAATAGAAATAATTTCGGAGAACAGCGCATACAGGGACATGGTGCTAAAGAAAAAACTGTATGCGAAATTTGGTGTAAAGGAATACTGGATAGTAATTCCGGAAGGCGAAGAGATAGAGATTTACACCCTGAAGGATAATACCTATCAGATTTATAAGGCATACGGCAAAGGCAATACCCTCGAATCCCCTTTGCTAAAAGGCTTAAAGATAGGATTAATGGATATATTTTGTGCGTAGCGTACTATCAGAAAATATTTGAAATCTTAAGAAATGAAACCATGACACTAAAATTTTACAATTCATTAACGAAACAGAAGGAAGTTTTCACCCCTTTGCATGAAGGTTACGTTACTATGTATGTGTGCGGTCCTACGGTGTATGATCATCCGCATCTCGGACATGCCAAGAGTTACGTTAGTTTTGACGTGATAGTTCGTTATCTCCGATATCTGGGCTACAAAGTGCGTTACATACAGAACATTACAGACGTCGGTCATCTGACAGACAACGCTGATACGGGTGAAGACAAGATACTGAAACGTGCGCAAAGGGAACGTATAGAACCTGCCGAACTTGTCGAAATATACACGCGAAGCTATTTCGAGGACATGGATGCCCTCAATAACGTACGACCTGATATCTCACCACGGGCAACGGCTCATATTCCTGAGCAAATTGAACTCGTAGAAAGGTTAATTGAGAAAGGATATGCCTACGTATCGAATGGCTCTGTGTACTTTGATGTGCAGAAATTCAAGGAATATGGAAAACTCTCCGGGAGAAAACAGGAGGAGCTTGAGGCTGGTGCCCGATTAGAAATCAATCCTGAAAAAAGAAACCCCTCCGATTTTGCACTCTGGAAGAAGGCAGCGCCTGGCCACATCATGCGATGGAAAAGTCCATGGGGGGAAGGTTTTCCCGGCTGGCATCTTGAGTGTTCTGCCATGTCCATGAAATACCTGGGGCAGACATTGGATATTCACGGGGGAGGACTTGAAAACACCTTCCCTCATCATGAATGTGAAATCGCACAGAGTGAGGCAGCAAACGATTTGCCTTTTGTACGATACTGGATTCACAATAACATGGTCACCGTAAATGGTCAAAAAATGGGAAAATCCCTTGGTAACTTTATTACCCTCAAGGATGCCTTCAAGAGTTACCACCCGTTAACGATAAGGTTCTTTATCCTCACTACCCATTATCGCAGTCCCCTTGATTATAGCAGCGAAGCGTTGGATGCAGCCAATAAAGGACTGGAGCGCATGTACAATGCAGTCAAAAACCTGCGGGAGCGGTTAGAATATGCGAAGGACGGTTCAGCACCGGGTGAAATTTACGAAAAATTGGAAAAATATAAAAAGAGATTCCTTGAGGCAATGGACGAAGATATCAATACCCCCGGCGCTATTGCCGTTCTTTTTGATCTATCAAAAGACGTAAATACCTTATTAAACTCTGGTCAGGAGCTAAGCAAAAAATGCCTGGAAGACATTGATAAACTGTATCAGGAACTCGGGGGAGATATCCTGGGTATAATTGAGCTTAAACCTAAAACATTGACTACAACCTTCACATTCAGTTGGCAAGTAGAAGATAAAACAACTGAAGACATTATGAAAGTTCTCATTGACACCCGCAATGAACTCCGGAAGGCAAAACAGTGGCAATTGTCTGATTTCATCCGTAGCAAACTCTCAGAAATAGGCATCGCCCTCGATGATAAACCGGATGGTACTACATGGAAAAAAACAAAATAAGAAAAAATATGATTACATTAGAACAGATCAAGAAACATCCGGACGTTAAAGTATATATAAAAAAAGCAAATGACTTTCTGGGAGTAATCGGTTATACAGAGCACGGAGAACGCCATGGAAATTATGTTGGCAAGAATGCACGGAAAATTCTTAAAGAACTCGGATACGATGCAAACACCTGTGAGCTTGCAGCTATTGCCGGATATATCCATGACATCGGAAATGTGATTAGCCGCCATTCGCATCCGGAGCACAGCGCACACTTAGCGGGTCAATTTTTGAAAGAGCTAAACATGCCTGTGGAAGACCGGGTTCTTGTCATGAGTGCGGTAGGAAATCACGATGAAGGCTTTTGTGATATTGTAAGCCCGGTATCAGCTGCACTCATTATTGCAGATAAATCCGATGTCCATCGGTCGAGGGTGAGAAGTCGAAAGGAGATTAAATTTGATATTCATGACCGGGTCAATTATGCCGTAACAAAATCCAAGCTTCTCATGAATACTCAAAACAGGACAATTACTCTTGTACTCGATATTGACAAGGAAATCTCAGATATGGTGGAGTACTTTGAGATCTTTACCGCCCGCATGGTTGCCTGTCGCCGTGCCGCTAAACTTCTTAGGTGTACGTTTGACGTAAAGGTAAACGTCACTTCGTCGATACCTTATCGGTAGAATCCGGATTTTGGATGAATAGAGAGTTGAAATATTCGAATATCAAAAACCGAAACAAATCCTCATATCAGATGATAGAAATTGGAAACGAGATTTGTAACATTTGAATTTGTAATTTTGAAGTTGTTTTCGAGTTTCGGACTTCGTCGTGAGCGCTCAGTCGAACGATTTTGTGCCTCTGATTTGGCAGGGGCTAAAAAGAATAGCTTGTACTGTCGGTTATTTTTCAGGAATTTTCATCAGGGATGTTTTTAAGCTTACGATGGCATCTGAAAGATAGATCAGTTGATCAACACCCAGACATTCTCCCCTTATTCGCTCATCCAGTTGCATATCTTTCATAATCCCCTTCAGGTTTTCCCTTGAAATTTTGGGTAAGTTTAAGTTTTCAAGACTATTTATCAACATCTTGCGCCGGGAAGTAAATATGGCGTAAATGATCTTTCTGAAAAATGGATAGTCTGTTATTCTGTCTGCGTACTTCTCTTTGTGGACAACTATCTTAACAAGGGACGAATGAACCTCCGGTCTTGGCCAGAATACTTCCGGGGGTAAAGTCTTCACGACTGCTACTTCTGAAAACAACTGGGTAATTACCGATAATATGCCATATTCCCGTGTGCCTGGAATTGCCGTCATACGCTCTGTAATCTCCTTCTGAAGCATCATCACCATCAAATCGATAGGCAAATCACCTTCCAGGAGGTTGATAATCACGGGTGTGCTGATATTGTATGGCAGATTGGAAACTACTTTTATCCGGGGTTGATTGTGCTCCTTTAGCCAATTGAGCACCAAAGATATAATATCCGGATTCAGTTCGTGTTTCGTTTTTAAGATGTCGGTATTAACAAGGGTAATATTTGTATAAAATTTTAATATGTCAGATGAGAGTTCAAATAACTTTTTGTCCAATTCTACCGTAAATACATGCCGGGACCCGGAGGCCAATAATCTGGTCAACCCCCCTGTTCCCGTGCCTATCTCCAGTATAACGTCATCTTCCTTCAGGTCTGCAATATCAGGAATGCATAATAGGATATTCTGATCAATGAGAAAATTTTGACCAAACCGTTTGCTGGGAGTAATTCCCCTGCGGCTGAAAATCTGTTTCAGTACGGCCGGTGTGTGAGGGATAAAGTCTATTTCGTTTTGTGGCATAATCGCTTTGTTATAATTGGCGGCATGGACTTCGTCGTGATGGTTCGACATGCTCACCATGCACGGTGCTGCGCCCTGAGCCTGTCGAATGGCCAGTCGAACGGCAAACATGTTTGTCCGTGATCCAAAAATGGGATTTATTTATATTTTTAGCTTTTTATAACTATCAACTAATTTATAGCACCTCTTCATCTTCTGGTCGCCAGGCCGGGTCAACAATACACAAAAATTTTAAATCGTCATGTCCGATGTTTTTCATACATTGTATTGCATTCGGTGGGATATAAATGGCCTGGCCCGGGCGAACTTCTACAGACTCATTATCAATATACATCATTCCTTTCCCTTCCAGGATGAAATATACCTCTGAGTGCTTTAATTTGTGCCGGTATGAAGTTTCGCCCTGTTTAATAACTGCATGTGCTAAACTGTAGCGAAGCTTTAAATCCTCCTTATCAGGATGCAGAAGTTCGCGAAGGACTGCATTGTCTCCGGCGATAAATTCTTTGCAATTTTTCAAGTCTTTTACAAACATTTTCCTCTGTGTTTCTGTGTTTCCGTGGTTAACTGCATCTTACCATTCTCACTGCCATTTTTATAGCCTCCATCATGGAATGGGGATTGGCAATACCTTTACCCGCAATGTCATAAGCAGTACCATGGTCGGGTGATGTGCGTACGAAAGGAATACCCAGGGTAATGTTTACCCCGGTCTCAAAGGCGTGCAACTTCAGGGGAATTGCACCCTGATCATGATAAATGGCTACAACCGCATCATAAGCACCTTTCAGTGCCTTATAATATATCGTATCGGCTGAGACTGGACCATCACATAATATGCCCTTTTTCTTTGCCTTTTCAACTGCAGGGATAATAACCTTCCTTTCCTCGTCTCCGAAAATACCTTCCTCTCCTGCATGGGGGTTTAAACCACAAACAGCAATCCTGGGCTTTTTTAAACCAAAATACTGTTTGAGGTTGTTATTGCTGATGATTATTGTCCCCAAAATATCTTCTAAGGTAATTGACTGCGGTACGTCTTTTAAGGCAATATGTGTGGTCACAAAGGCCACCCTTAGCTTTCCACCCGCCATCAGCATAACGACACGCTCAGCACCAGAAAAAATTTTGAGTATTTCTGTATGGCCGGGGTAGCCATATCCACCGAGATGGATGGCCTCCTTGCAAATCGGTGCTGTAACGAGGGCGTCAATGTGCCCGCTCATGGCGAGATTGATTCCCCTGAGCACGCATTGTACCGATAATTCTCCGCCTTCAGCAGTGGGCTTCTTCTGTTTCATAAGTCTCGACTTAAAATTATTTATAGATAACAACGAAACTGTTTGATTTGAGTTCTCCGTTTCTGATATATGGGAAATTATGCGATATTTTAAGGGTATTTTTAAATACCCTGCCGCTTGCTCAAACACGTTCTTATTGCCAATGATAACATAATTGGCAATCTTTCTGATAGCTGGAGCTTTTAACGACTTTAAGATAATCTCTGGTCCGATCCCACAGGGATCACCCATCGTTATCCCGATCAGTAATTTAGATTTTTTGTTTTTTTTCATATTTGCTTTTGGAATCAAATACTGGTACGACTGAAGTCAAGTTCGGTCGTACGGTTCACCATATCGACTACTGCACAAAGTTAGATGCCCTGATCCTTATCATCTGATTTCCACCACGTTGAAACTCATATGGCACCTTTTGAACCTCCACCGCGTACCCGCCACGCTGTAACCCCTCCGTGATTTCATCCACATAGGGTGAAGGCAGCCCTTCGAGGTCAAGCAATGGAAAAATCCGCACTTCCTTTGCAACCCTAATCATTTCTGCTATGGCTGTACGGTGGAATTCAAATGATAGCTGCTTTGTGTATAAAAAAAGAAAATGAGAACACAATGCAAGGTCAAACTGACCATCCCCAAATGGAAGTGATGGCAAACTTTCAGCTAGATATCGCCTCTCCTGTTTTCCCTTCTCATAATCAGCAAGAAACTCACGCATAGCCGACATGCGCACTTGGCCTAGCTCCCCAACTGACTTAATCGTGTTCCAAATGTAGTCCCCCTTGTTCTCATGCAACTGCTCTATAATATCGTCATACGTTTCCTGAATCCGTTTCTCTATTTGTTTAGCATCAAATTGGTAAATGGGATCAATTGAAATAGCAATGTAACCACGTTTATTCATCCCACTATTAAAGCTGGCAGGCCCATCACTGCAACCCAATATCCGTAATTTAAGGTCTTCGTCGGTCATGCCAAACATCTTGACGTACTCTTCAAACGAACGACCCCATGGAACAACTTTATCCAGCGTAAACCCCATTCTTACTTCTCACGAATACAAAATCTATTAACAATTTGCAATACCGAAACTATATTGATAAACAGGAATATACTATCAAATATGAGGTTTTCAATTCCTTTTAATCCCGATAATGCCAGTAGATATATCATAACATAAATAACCGCTCCTCCAGAAATAAGGCCCAACGTATAACCAAGCCAATGCCGACATGAAAGAAGAACTGATGTTACGAGGTAAAGCGGAATAAAAAGCATATCAGGGTATATAAGAGCCTTATATGCTTCCCTTGGAAAGGCCTCAGGTTTCTTCCAATTTCCAGTTACAACCATGGAAACAGCAAAAGCTTGAAAAAGACCCCAAATACCAAACCAAATAATTGCAACCCAAGGTCTCTTCACTAAGTTTTCCTCTGACTACAGGGTTTTTATATACACCCTTGTTTCTGCTGGTTCAATCTTGCAGATTGAACCATACGTTTAAAACAGCATGCAAGTTCTGATACCTTTATCCACATTCCACACGGACAAACAAGTTTGTCTGTGCCACGCCTTGGTATGATATTATTAAAACCCGTAGAGACCTTTGTAATACATTTCTGTACAGCTGTGTACCGTATTACAGAAACCCTTGTTCCATCAATTGCTCCTGAGTAATACTGCCCTTTTTCTCTTGCATATTTGCCAAAAGTTTTTTGATCCATTTCCCCATCGTGTCAATCTCGATATTCACCGGATCCCCTGCCTTCCTGAATCCCAGGGTAGTCGAGGATAATGTATAAGGGATTAATGCCACAGAAAAAGCGCCATCCAAAAGATCAACGATTGTAAGACTGATGCCGTCTATGGCAACAGAACCCTTTTCAATCATCATATCGGTAAATTTTTTCTCGACCGAAAAGGACACGGTACATTGATCGGCAGATTCTTTTTTCACTCTTATGACGCCTGTACCATCCACATGACCCGTAACAAAGTGTCCCCCTATTCTGTCACTCACCCTTAACGCCCTTTCAATATTGACATTTTCTCCGTAGCGTAAATTCCCCAGTGTGGTTTTTTTCAAAGTTTCACTGGATACATCAAAGCTTATAATCTTGCCCGAAATCTCTTTCACCGTGAGACATACTCCATTAATGGCAATACTTTCTCCCAACGTAAGGTCGTCATAAAAGCCCGAAAAATCTAAAAACAGTTCGCCCCCCCCTGCTTTCAGAGACAAGTTTTTTACTGATGCCAAATGTTCGATTATGCCGGTGAACATAAATATTATTTGTTAGAATTCAAAAGGAAGAATTCATAATAAAAATTTTGCATTTTTTCACTGCGGTTCTATACATAGCGACATAAGTTTACAACTGTCTGTCATGCCGGGCTTGACCCGGAATCCAGTATTTTTCTGGATTCCCGCTTCCGCGGGAATGACATGCTTGTCCCCGTGAAAACGGGGATTCGTATCTGATTAATGACGCTATGCATAAATAAACTATTGGTTACTATCGTATATTCTCCCTAGTATGGTCTTTCCTGCCGTCACTTTTTCCCCTATCCTGACCATCACTTCAAACTGAACTGAATTGGGAACAAAGACCTCCACCCGTGAACCAAATTTGATCATGCCGAATCGCTGTCCCTGCTCAAAAATATCCCCTACCTTACAGGCGCATACGATACGTTTGGCGATTTTGCCCGCAATTTGTTTTACTGCGATCTTTCTATGACTTCCCATTAGAGACAAGCCCATCAGATTGTTTTCATTGCTGATGAAACACTCATCGTCCCTGGCATCCAGGAATTTGCCTTTTGTGTGTTTTATGAACTCGACACGGCCATGTACAGGTACACGGTTCACATGCACATTCAACACCGACATGAAGATACTGATCTTTGTCGTATCGCATTTCAGGTAATTTTCTTCAAAGACTGGTACGATATGAGATACGGTTCCATCTGCAGGGGAGATTACCAATTCTGCACCTTGCGGGGTATCTCTCTTCGGGTCGCGAAAGAAATTCAGCAAGAAGGCCAAAAAAAATAATGGAATAGGGACAATCCATGGAAATACTACAATGGAGACTCCTGTTCCAACAACGCAGGGAATACCAAAGATCATTAATTCCCTGATTCCGTATTTTGTCAATGGGATGCTCATAAAGTTATTTCTCTTTCATGTAAGGGCAAATGGAATATATATACCAGAAAAGTCCTGTTTTTCCATAAAATATTTGATATGATATTTCTCCGATTATGATTGAAACTTGTTGAAAGGAGGATGGTAAAAATATGAACCGGGGGAATAAACTTTTTTTATTTGGATCGGTACTTGTTGTGGCAGTGTTTTTTCCGCCATTTTTTCCGGATGAACAGAAGGATAAAAACAAACCATCAAAAGCAGCATTTATGCAAAAAACGCAAAGACTCCAAATTCCTTTCATCGCCAATGAACAACAGATGGATGAAAGAGTAGCATTTTTTGCAAATACTTTTGGGGGAAACATATTTATAACGAACGGTGGGGAACTCGTCTATTCATTGCCGCAAATGCGTGAGAAAATTTCAGATGAGAAATGGCCAAAAAAAGCGATCCTCAAGGAGGAGTTTATCGGTGGGAAAGTAGAAAAAATAAAAGGAGAAGGAAAGACGGCAACAAAAGTGTCTTATTTTAAAGGGAAGGACCCATCCAGATGGAAAAGTAATATCTCAACATATGATGTTGTTAACCTTGGGGAGGTGTATGAGGGTATCAGCTTACGGCTGAAGGCGTTTGGAAATAATATGGAAAAGCTATTTACGGTGAAACCCGGCGCAAACCCGAACCAAATAAAAATAAAACTGAACGGGGCAAATGCCGTAAAGGTAAATGAAGAAGGACAGCTTGAGGCGGAGACAGAGTTAGGAACCGTTGTATTTACAAGGCCTGCAGCATATCAGGAGATACATGGTGAGAGAGTTGTGGTCGATGTTGAATATCGGCTGCGGGAGCCGGAAGTCAGCAGTCAGAATGCAGAAGTAAACCTCTCAAATCCGAAAATCCCAAAACGAAAATTACAAGTATTTCATTCTCTGTCTGAACCCTGCTGCTCGAAACCAGAAACAGATAACCTGCAACTGGCTTACGGTTTCAAAGTAGCAGCTTATGACAGGACAAAGGAACTCATCATTGATCCGCTTCTTGCCTCTACGTATTTGGGAGGTCTTGATTCGGATTATGGCTATTCTCTAGCCATAGATTCAGATAAAAATATCGTTGTCGCTGGTTATACTATGTCTTCAGATTTTCCGGTATCAACAGGCGCATATGATGTTTCTTATAGTGACAGTGATATCTTTGTAACAAAACTAAATGGTGATTTAACACGTCTTATTGCATCTACCTATTTAGGAGGAGCCTCCGAGGATTATGTGCGTTCCATAGCCATAGATTCTTTTAAAAATATTTATGTGACCGGTCAAACTTCATCATCGGACTTTCCCGTTACTCCTGATGTTTTTGATACTTCGAAAAGTGGTTCTAGTGATGCCTTTTTGGTAAGGCTGAATGGAGATTTAACCCGCATTCTCGCATCCACCTATTTAGGAGGGTCGTCAGATGATCATGCTCATGCTATCATTTTAGATCCGGGTGGAAATAACATATATGTAACCGGCAGGACTTTGTCATCAAACTTTCCAACAATCCCCGGCGCTTATGATACTTCGTTTGACAATGGGGATGTCTTTATATCGAAAATGAATTGGAATTTAACCCACCTGCTTGCTTCCACCTATTTGGGGGGAACCGATAACGACTATGGCACTTCGATAGCTATAGATTCAGACAGGAATATTTATGTAAGTGGTGAGACCTGGTCGTCTGACTTTCCTGCAAGTATCGGCGCTTATGATACCTCCTTTAATGGGGGTTTTGGTGACGTCTTTGTCTCAAAGTTAGATCGGGATTTAACACACCTTCTTGCATCCACCTATCTTGGAGGAACTACAGATGATTCTGCCACTTCTATTGCCATAGACTCACGTGGGAATATCTATGTAACCGGTCAAACTGAATCATTAGACTTTCCAACCACACATGGCGCTTATGATACTTCGTTTCATAATGGCGATGCCTTTGTATCGAAGCTCAATTGGAATTTGACACACCTTCTTGCATCTACATTTCTGGGAGGGGCGGATGATGATGTGGGCAATTCCATAGCAATCGGCTCAGGAGGGGATATATACATTGCAGGTTACACGGGATCACCAGACTTCCCAACTACTCCGGGTGCTTATACTACTTCCAAAGGTGTCTTTTTTGATGCCTTTATATCAAAGCTGAGCAATGATTTAAAAAGTCTCATTGCATCTACCTTTTTGGGTGGATATTATAGAGATATTGCTCACTCTATTGCCCTGGGTCCAGGTGGAAATATTTATGTGGCAGGTGAGACTCGCTCTTCAAACTTCCCAACAAATCCGGTTTCTTACGATCCTTATTACAACGGTGATATTAGTATTTCTTATACTTATGATGCCTTTGTGTCAAAGCTTGATAGTAATCTTTCAGCAGCACTTCATACGAATACTAAATAATAATTTTCTTGATGGCAATGGAGGCATCATCGGGAATCTAACAAATGTAAGATAGATTTATTTCCATGTGGTTAGTATAGCAAACTTGGTATACGTTGCATCTTTAACCCTTAATCATCATCGTCTTCTTCCTCTTCATCAAAATATTCTGCGTTGGGGTTGCCGTAATTCTTTCCGTTAATCTTCATTCTGTGGCATCTCAGACAATCTCCGTAATTGTATATGCCATGTTCCTCATGCTCGTGTCTGATATGGGATGTGTTATGCTCATGACAGCTCAGGCATGTATACTGCTTATAATTACCATTCTGATGACAGGTAGCACATGAGACATAGTGCACTCCGGTAAGAGGGAAATATTTACCATGGTCAAAAATTGCCGGTCTCCACTTTTCTGTATTGTGACACGTCCTGCAGTCCTCAGAGACGGTTTCATGGAGGTTGTCTTTGGGTTTTTTATGACACTCTACACAGGTTTGTGTTGGAACGAGTGCGTCATGGTGAAAGCGTACTTTTTTCCAATCCTCCATGGTATGACAGGTTTCACAGGTAGCCGGATATTGTTGGTGCTTTTTGTCACCGGGCATAGGATGGCAATTTATACAAGGCATTTTTCCCAAGATAGCAATATGGTTAAAAGATATAATTTTCCATCCTGTAGTAGAAATATGGCAGGTCTTGCAATCCATATCAAATTTATTGGGATGAGATCTCTGATAGTCTTCATTATGACACGCCGCACACTCATTAAGTATTGTTAATGCAAGAGTTTTGTGATCAAAGGCTTTTGTGATCTTTCCCGCAATTCCTTTGTGTTCGGTGTGACAATCCAAACAATCTTTGTTGACGTAAGAGATGTGGAGGTCAGACAATGATTTACTCGAAAGCTGAGATAGTCTTTCGACTGTATGACAGTCACTGGTCATGCACAAACTTGAAACTGCACCTTGGAAAGGCATATGGCACTGTCTACAGTTTTTAATACCCTGATGGTCTTTGTATAGATCTCCGGGAGAATAAAGATGGGTGGGGAATCTACAACCTACGGCCCAAATAATGAACAATACGACTGATGTGATAAGTAATACGAGTAAGATTGATTTATTCATAGTAAAATTATTTCAAAAGCCCATCATAATACAGGGCAGACAGGATATGAAATGTTATTGTTAGAGCTAAAATAAAAACAATGGGAATATGAACGGTACGCCAATGTTTCATGAGTCTATGCGCTACAATAAGGGATAATTGTGTGTTTTCAATTTCCTCTTTAGCCATGCCGCTTTTTTCCATTTCATTTTTCCGTAACATGAGTTCTTCGCTTACCTGTAAGTAAAGATATCTACCCGTAAGTCCACTTACAACAGTTACAAACATAACACCTGTTGTCAATAAAGGGACAAGGGCATGTCCATGAAATCCGCCATGGACAAAGATAAGGCCGGTTCCCACAATGGCAAGCCATTCATGTGCAATGAGCCATTTCTTTACGTACCCAAATTTAAAAATAAATTTTCTTTTTCTCAAAGTGTAGATAATTGAGATTACTATAAGAATAGTGCCTGTCATTCCAATAATGTGTTTAAATGATCCCATGCCAGTAAAATCAAGGAATATTTCCAGGAATATGGCACCTGTAATCGTAACAACTATGCATGCGATAAGTGCAATGAATCGGAGGAATATAATTTTCATCTCAAATGTTGTTGTCCTTTTTCCATAGATTTTAAAAGTATTTGCGATAACAGAATATTGTGCATACCGCAAGACCGAATAAATTGTAAAAGACTTTGCCTGTTTGTAACATCAAGCTGCAAAAACATCTTTTTTTGAGATTTTTTCCCTCGTTCTCTCCCCTCTCCTTGCAAAAGAGGAGAGACAAAAGAATCATGAAACAGATAACTGGCTACGGCATTTATCTGCTCTGCCCAAAGGATGGTGCTGGAAGAGTAAGTCTGACCATGGTTTGCCACACTAAGAATATTACTCTCGTTTTCGCAGTATTGGTTGATTTCCTTATCCAGTATCTCTTTCCATAAATCATACAATGCCCCGTAACCGGAACTGTGACATTCTACGCAGGACCCACGTACGGGTTTAAATGCGGACCCGTCCAATTCCAGCTTGTGGCAATCATTACAGGAGACATTCTTTGACATCCAATCGGGTACGTCAGTGATCATGTCCTGAATACATCCATCCATATAGTCTTTTATCCCTGCATGACATTTCAAACATTCTGCATTGCGCACCTCTTTATGATGACAGGTTACACAATCTTTATTCTGTATAATCAGATTGCCATGTGGTTTCGTATCGGCAACATAGTTCTCGTGGCACAAATTACAATCCATCCCCTGTTTCGGTGAATGAACCCTGTGCCGGAAAAACTCCGCTCCGTACATCGTTTGATATGTCACATAATTCACATGGCACCTGTCGACGCAAGAGCCTGTGGAATAGTATGTATGCGGCTGTTGTATTCCGTTAAACAGTGAAAGACTCGACTTTTTTGAAGATTTTCTCATCTTACCTTCATCGCCTTTCTGCAAAGCAGGGGAAGCCGCGGAAGGCAACTGGTATGTTTCCTGTTGTGATGTGATATGATCAGTATTCCCCCATGCTAATTGTTGTGATAGCATGAAACTTATAAAAAAGATATATCGTAATTGCATTTTAATCCCATATTTCATAAGTTTTCATGTAACGATAAAATTTCAGGGTTTTGCTTTGTTATTTGTTTCAACTGCCCAATGCAGTACCCCAGAAGATTCTTAACGTATTTTATATTATGGGCACCCAGACTACCGTCTTTCTTGATTAAGGTATAATTTGCTTCCGCCTCCTGAATGATGCGGTCTGTGTTAACGTCCTGATATCTTTTCGCTTTAATCAGCAAGGTCTTTAACAACTGTAAGTTAAATGATACAAAACGCCTCTGTTCAAATAGTATTTTATCAAATCCTCTGCCATGACAGTTGTTACATACCTGGGGTTTCACATTCGTAAATAATGTATCTTTATGGCATGCGGAACAATTTAAAGTTGCAAGGTACATAGGGTCTGGTTCACCTTCGACACCAGAACCACCCCTTCCCATCATCATCAAATTTTGTACTTCGGAGCCGGTATCCACGAATTGTGAATTATGTCCGCTCCCGTCAATCTTATTATTTACCTTAATCCAGCCGTGGGTAATAGGATTATGGCACGATGTACAGTCTGTCTTGCAGGTATCACTATGGATGCGATGCATGTCGGATGCATTATGAAAATCACCGCTTACCTTTACGTGACATTGACCACAACTCTCTTTATCTACTTTCCCATTGCCCTGAACAATTTTAAAATGGCAATCAGAGCAACTCACCTTTTCGTTTCCTTCATACATATCGTGTCTAAAAGTCTTCTCATATATCTTCAAGGTCTTTTCAATATGGGTATGGCACAGGGCACAATCGGAGATGGGTTTTTTGCCCTGTGAACCAGGATGTTTGGGAGTATCGGTAAAATGGCACACATTACATGTCCTCGTATCTGTTTCAAAATGTTTCTCTCCACCGAGATTTGCATGACAAGAAGTACATTTCAACTGAAAATTTTCGGCAAACTTGCCTGTATGTGTCTTATGTTCAAATGGTGTAATCTTTTTATATTGAACAGCCGTAGCTGACAATTTACTCAAAGGATGGCAAGATTCTGTTGTACAATGCTCGTCTTTTATTTTTATCCCCATCACCATGGCACCTTTATTTTCGTGGTTGTGACACTCACTACAGGCAATGTCCTTCGATGATTGTTTTTTACAAACAGTATTCAATGAAATATTGCTGTGACAGTTGATACAAAATTGCCTTTGTTTCGGGTTTGTTACCGTAACAAACATGACGACAAGCACAATTCCCATTGCTACTCCTGAGAATATAGCAAGCTTAATAGTATGCTTTTTGTTTAATCTTTTTACTTCGTCAAACATGGTAGTCAAATTCCTGGGGTTTCTCAATTACTGAGACAATCGTACTATTATAATTGTTCACAAATCCCTGTTGTTCTTACCATAAAGAAATGCATACCCATAAATAATCCCATAATCAGCGGTATGCCTGCTACATGCGTGGCATATAGGTATATCAACATGGCCGAATGCTTGTTCACGTTACTTACCGATAACAAATTCCCTGTGTAATAAATGAGTACGGTCAATATAAGCAGACATGCACCTGATACCCAGTGAAACTCTCGTGGATGCCTGTAAATCCCTTTAAAGAGAATGCGAAGCATGTGACTAAATACCATTCCAAGCATAATATTAGGCCCAACTGCATGTATACGTTGAATAAGCCATCCATAGGGGACGTTATGAGTCACATTTTGAATACTGGTTAATGCATCTCTTTCACCAGGAATAAAGTGGAATACAAGAAATATTCCTGTAACTGCCTGGATCATGAATGCAAACAATGACAACCCCCCCATACATCCAAACCAGCTCAACCCTTTGGGAATCAATTTTCTGGTAATATTGATTTCTATAAGTTCTTTCAATATACCCTTACTTTCCATTTCATTATTCATTACTTCAGTTTTTTTATCATTCATATTCGATTCCTGAACAAGTCTGAAAAGATAAAATCCGAAACACGAAATTCGTGAGTCAACCCTGTCAGGGTTTAAAACCCTGACAGGGTTAATTTTATCCATATTTTTTGCTAAAAATGCCAAAATTATCTTTGGAAGATACTGTATGTTCGTAGTTCATTGACTAAGAATGGACGGCTCATTTTGATGACGGGATTATCTCCTTATGGTGTCGTTCCTTACTTAGCAACACAAATGCCGGATTTACCGCGTTCTTATCAAGAATGGGGAAAAAGTCAAGCCAGGAGAAGCTGAGAAGGGGAAAATATTTTTTTTGGAAAAGTATTTCGTTGTATTTATAGTCAAATTCCTGTAAAAATTACAAAATTATTTTGTAAAACTTACATAGTTTGGGTTAAAAGCAATCGCTGGTATACATGGAAAATAAAGGTCGTCAGGCAACGATTATCCTGATCATTTGCAATGTCTTTCTGTTCTCTATCAAGATAACTGCCGGTATAATGTCGAACAGCCTGGCAATTATTTCAGATGCCGTTAACTCGCTGACCGATATTATTTCTTCCGTAATCATATTCTATGCCGTAAAGACCTCTTCCAAACAGGCGGATGAGGGACATCCTTTCGGTCACCATCGTGCAGAACCGATAGCAGGTTTGATCGTGGCTATTTTTGCGGGTATTTTAGGATTTGAAATCCTGCACACCGCTGTGTTCAAGCTGATGGAGACACATGTGCATAAGGTCGGTATTCCTGCGATCGTAACACTGCTGGTGTCTATAGGCATGAAGTTGATCCTGTCCGGGTACTTAAAAAAGGTAAGTCTTAAAATTAATAGCCCTGCTTTGCTGGCAAGCTCTATCGATAGCAGAAACGATGTATATATATCCACGACCGCCCTTGTCGGTGTTATCTGTGGACGTTACGGATATACACACATGGATGATATTGCAGCGACCCTTATCGGTTTTTGGATTATCTACTCGGGGTATAAGATTGGCATTCATAATATCGATTACCTCATGGGCAGACAGCCTGAATCAGCTATCATGGAAGAAATAAAAAAGAAGGCATGCGCGGTATCAGGCGTTATGGGAATTCACGACGTCCGTGCGCATTATGTGGGCAATTACATTCATGTTGAAATTCATATAGCATTAGACCAGTCCTTAACACTAACGCAGGCACACGGCATTGGGAAAAATGTCCAACGGGCAGTAGAGTCTATAGAAAGCATCCACAAGGCATTTGTGCATATAGACCCGATATAAAGAGTACACAATGTGATACTATATCGCGCGGAGTCAATGGTCTGATTTAATCTTAAATTCAAAATTGCCAGAAAGTCATAAGACGGACTATTGAACCTGCAAAGTTGACAAAGGTCTGATCAAATGTAAGGAATTTCAAACAAAAATTTCCTCTCGCAGAAGGGGACAACCAATTGTCCCCCGCTGGCGGGGGTGAAAAGAGGTGGACTCCTCTCAGGAAAATTTGTATTTATAGGTCACCGAAGGCCTAATTTAATCACTCTTTGGGACGAGAAAGGAGGGTGTCTCATTCCTGGGAATGAGACACCCTGTTGGGCGGAGCGCCATTTCGGAGTCTTCGTGTTGTTTGGATATATTTTTTGCCGATAGTTGCGGCATTATCATAATCAAACCGTTGAAAACAATGCTGGCATTCGATATAGTTGTCGTTTTGTCTCAGGCTGGGGAGAATATTACTTTCCTCAGTCCTTATACCTTGCTCAGGGGATTGTTTAATAACTTGAAAGTTACTCGTAAAAATTTTAAATTCCTTATCGTTACCACAACTGGTACATACAAAAAATGTTTTCGTTATCATGTGTTCAACCTCCTTACGAGTATAAGCAACAATAATCAATCTAAAATTTATATAGCAGTAAACACGATATGAAATTATTTTGTTCCCAATAAAGATGCTGTCCTATAACTCAATCATTCATAAGGCATGGTCATTAAGAAAAAAGTATATAAATCACACCATGACAAATGTATATCGGCTGGTGAATTCTTATGGAGATGCCTTGCCTGAAGTAACTGTTGATATTTATGGCAAAAATATCCTGGTGCAATATTTTAAGCCATACGAAGACCAGGCAAAAAAAGGTATTTATCATGCCCTCAAAGAAACGTTAATGCCCGAAAATATAACCGAAAAGGTACGATTAAAGGGTGAAGATATTAAAACGTATTCGGTTTACGGTGCGGCAATTCCTAAAGATTTTGTGGTGCTGGAAAACGGGATAAAATTTGATATATCGTTTCGTGAGGGTGGTGGAACCGGACTGTTTTTAGACCAGCGGGATAATAGAAGAAAGGTACAATCCCTGGCTGAAGGCAAGGAAGTATTGAATTGTTTTTGTTATACCTCCTCATTTTCAATTTACGCAAGCCTTGGAGGCGCAGCGCGGACAGTTAATGTGGACCTGTCCAGGAAAGCAATAGAATGGAGCAAAAAAAATTTTATCCTGAATCAAATCGACGTTAATAACCACGAGTTTATAATGGGTGATGTCTGGGATTGGATCAAACGATTCCAAAAAAAGAGGCGGACATTTGACATGATTATTATCGATCCCCCCAGTTTTTCCACCGGTAAAACAACAGTATTTGCTGTAGAAAAAGATTTTCCCAAATTAATTGGACTGGGACTCGATCTTCTTCGCGGGGATGGTATTCTGGTCTTTTCTACGAACATAGCCAAAATGAACTTCTCGAAATTTTTCCAATTATTCCAGAAGGTAAAAAATTTTACCTCAAAGTCGTACAAGCTTATCGGTGTTTCATCACAAGGTTTAGACTTTCCCATAAATGGAATACATTTCCCGGAGCCCTATCTAAAGTTTGTCATGTTGTCGTGCTAGCAACTAATTCTACAGATTTTTGCGCCGCTTTTTCAGTAAATATCCCACAAAAACTGTTATCCCGAACACAATAAATACCCCAATAATGCCAGCATACTGTTTGTTGAATCTCTGTTTTACGGTGGGCATTGTGTAATCAGGCATAGGAGCCTTCAGCATGGGTTTGAAATCCTCTTTTTTTAAAAATCCCATGGTCTCTTCCGACACTTTTTCAAGTCCATCGGGCTTCTCCGAGACAAACGGAATAATAAGGAATATCAATCCTATAATAAAGGATAAACCGAAGACGAGAAACAACACGATATTTTTTTTGGATAGATTCATAAAATCCTGGAGTTCTCCGTATATATACTATAATTTCGGCAATTGCAATAGATCCGGTCTTACCCGCGAAAGCAGGCTTAATGCAGCAACGGTAATAAGCCCCTCTCCAATGCCAATCATGGCATGAATACCTGCCATAGCCGGCACAACGATCTTCAGGGGCATCGTGCCGGAAATACTTAATTCAGTGGCACAACAGACTGCTGACAGGACAAGAGAGCACCATGCCGCCGTAAAACCGCCGATAAAAATACCTTTTTTGCCCTGAGCAAAATATTGGAAAATATTATGGATGTAGTATCCTA